>JAGWRY010000014.1 GCA_028869495.1 Elusimicrobiota bacterium
CCATGTCCACCAGGCAGCCCTCGCGCGAGACGCCGAAGCCGTGGATCATCTCGAACTCGGCGGTGCGGTAGGGCGGCGCCACCTTGTTCTTGACGATCTTGACGCGCGCGCGCGCACCGACGACGACGTCGCCGTCCTTGATGTTCTCGATGCGGCGGATCTCGAGGCGCTGGGTCGCGTAGAACTTGAGCGCGAGGCCGCCGGTCGTCGTCTCCGGGTTGCCGAACATCACGCCGATCTTGTTGCGGATCTGGTTGATGAAGATCAGCGTCGTGTGGCTCTGCGAGACGACCGCGGTGAGCTTGCGCAGGGCCTGGCTCATCAAGCGCGCCTGCAGGCCCATGTGGGAGTCGCCCATCTCGCCCTCGATCTCGGCCTTGGGCACCAGCGCCGCGACCGAGTCGATGACGATCACGTCGATCGCCGAGGAGCGCACCAGCTTCTCGGTGATCTCGAGCGCCTCCTCGCCGCAGTCCGGCTGGGCGATCAGCAGCGAGTCGATGTCGACGCCGAGAGCCCGCGCGTAAGCGGGGTCCATCGCGTGCTCGGCGTCGATGTAGGCGGCCGCGCCCCCGGCCTTCTGCGCCTGCGCGACGGCCTGCAGGGCCAGCGTCGTCTTGCCCGAGGACTCCGGGCCGTAGATCTCGATGATGCGCCCGCGCGGGAAGCCCCCGACGCCGAGCGCGAGGTCGAGGGACAGAACCCCGGTCGGGACCACGTCGATCTTGATCTTCGCGGCGCGGTCGCCGAGCTTCATGACCGCTTCCTTGCCGTACGCCTTCTCGATCTGAGCCAGCGCCAAGTCCAGCGCCTTCGCCTTGCCCGAGTCCATGTTCGCCATTGAGTGATTTCTCCCTCCTCGGCGCGCCGTTGAACCTCCAGCCCCCGAGGGCGGTAGTATAACAGAAGTCGCGTTCGAACACAAGTTCGATTTTTGTTCGAATCCGTTCGAACGCGCCGAGGCCCCTTCCCTACGCGCAAGGGCCCGGTAAAGTTCCGTCGTCAGCGCGGGCGACGGAAGCCGAAGACGCGCTGGTCGAAGATCTGGACGGTCGTGCGCCAGGCGACGGCGTCCGGACCCTGGCCCGGCAAGGGGACCTGCGTCGGGAAGACGCGCAGGACGGTCCGGCCGTCGGCCCACCAGAACTTCTCGTCCGAGCGCTGGGGCGCTCCGTAGATCAGCGCGTACTCGCCGGCCAGCTTCTCGACCGGCTGGCGGCGCGACGCGGACTGGTCGTAGACGGCCTCGATCTCGACGAGGCGGTCGTGCTTGAAGCCGAGGTAGAGCGAACTCAGGCGGCGAGGGAAGACCTTCGCCTGCCCGCGCTCGATGCGGTAGCGCTCGATCCCGGCGGAGGTCGTCTCGACGATCGGCCAGGGCTCGGCCGGCGGATAGACGTCCCGGACGTCCGGGAGCGCGTCGCCGAGGTCCAGGTTCTCGAGGTAGCGCTGGATCGCGGTCCCGCCGTCGGGGGCCGGCGCCGCGCACGCGCACGGCAGGAGGAGGAGGGCCGCCAGCAGGACGCGCCTCATCGCATCCCCGCCTAGAACCGCCGCCGGCGGCGGTTCGCGCGCTCGGCCAGGTATTTCGGCCCGGCGTAATCGGCGAAGGTCACATGCCCCAAGCGCGTGATGAATTCCTTCGCCTCCTTGTACGAGCGGTTCTGCCCGGTCAGCACGACCATCGCGTAGTCGCCGTTCGGCGTGAAGAAGATCGCGGCGTCGTGGCAGGCGCGGCGCTCGAGACCGGTCTTGTGCGCGATCTCCCAGCCGGGTGGCAGGCCCTTGGCCAGCCGCGAAATGCCTTCGTGCGGCATCTTCAGGATGTCGAGCATCAGCGCGCTCGAGGCCTTGTCCACCGCCTGGCCCCGGTAGATCTTCTCGAGCAGCATCTCCATCTCGCGCGCGGTCGTGTAGTTCTCGTGTTCGACGCGGCCGCTGCGCAGGCTCATGCCCGACGCGTAGATCCCCGTATAAAGGAGGCCCATGCGCGGGAACTGCTGCTGGACGTAGCCGAGACCGAGACGGTCGAGGATCATCTTCGTCGCGGTGTTGTCCGACTCGGTGACCATGTGGATCAGCAGCTGGCGGACCGTGAACTTGCTGCCGTCCGGATACCACTTGAGCGAGCCCGAGCCGCCGACGCGGCTGGAGCGCGTCAGCGTCAGCGTGTCGTCGAGGGAGAGGCCTCCGTCCCTCATCCGGTAGAACGTCGAGATGATGATCGGGAGCTTGATCAGGCTCGCCGCCGGGTACAGGTCGTCGGGGTTGCGCGTCCAGGTCCGCCCGGTGCGCAGGTCCTTCAGGTAGACCGACACGCGGCCCGGATAGCGCGCGCAGAGCTCGTCGAGGCGCGACGTCATCTTGTCCCACGCGGCGTCCGCGGGCGCCGGGGCGATCGCCGGCCCGGGAGCCTCGCCGATCGTCGCCGCGGCGGGCGGCGCGCCCTCGCGGGGCGCGGACGCTCCCGGTAGGGAGGCCGGGGCCGGGATCTGCGCGACCTCGACGTCCTCCGTCGGCGCGACGCGGCCGGACTCCTCCGACCAGTCGAGGCGGTAGCCGAGGCCGTAGGAGAGGCCGACGACGATCAGCGCCGAGACGAACAGGAAATCCGCCCCCCGCGCGCGCAGGGCGTCCCAGCCGATCTTCCGTTCCGCGATCAGACGGCGCATGTCGAGGGAGAGGGCTCCCGGTCAGAATGAAACGGCGCGCGGGCCGCCGCCGGAGGCGGCGGCCCGCCCGGCGGGGTCAGCTCGACTTGACCGCCGGACTCTTCGAGAAGACCAGCTTGTCGTTGGCCCCGTCGACGTCCACGTAGATCGTCGCGCCGGGTTCGAACTTCTTCATCAGGATCTCCTCGGACAGGGGGTCCTCGACCATGCGCTGGATCGTGCGCGTCAGCGGGCGCGCGCCGTAGTTGACGTCGAAGCCGTTCTTGATCAGGAACTTCGAGGTCTCGTCCGAGAACTCGATCTTGTAGCCCTGAACCTCGATCTTCGCGCGGACCTTGCCGAGCATCAGCTTCAAGATCTCTCCCATCTCCGCCTCGTTGAGCGGGTGGAAGACGATGATGTCGTTGACGCGGTTGATGAATTCGGGGCTGAAGACGCGCTTGACCTCCTCCATCACGGTCTCCTTCATCTTCTTGTAGTCGCGCTCGTCGGCCTCCTTCGCATCGGCGGCCGTAAATCCCAGCGACTTGCCCTTCGAGATCAGCCGCGCGCCGACGTTCGACGTCATCAGCAGGATCGTGTTCTTGAAGCTGACCTTGTGGCCCAGGTTGTCGTTGAGGATTCCGTCGTCCATCACCTGGAGCAGGATGTTGAAGATGTCCGGGTGCGCCTTCTCGATCTCGTCGAGCAGGACCACCGAGTAGGGCTTGCGGCGGACGGCCTCGGTCAGCTGGCCGCCCTCCTCGTAGCCGACGTAGCCGGGAGGCGCGCCGATCAGGCGCGAGACCGCGAACTTCTCCATGTACTCGCTCATGTCGATGCGGATCATCGCGTCCTCGTTGCCGAACATGAACTCGGCCAGCGCGCGCGCCAGCTCCGTCTTGCCGACGCCGGTCGGGCCGAGGAACATGAAGGAGCCGATCGGCTTCTTCGCGTCCTTCAGGCCCGCGCGCGAGCGCCGGATCGCCTGCGAGATCGTCTTGATCGCCTCGTCCTGGCCGATCACGCGCGTGTGGAGGTTTTCCTCCATGTGCACGAGCTTCTCGGTCTCGGTCTCGGTCAGTGCGGTCACCGGCACGCCGGTCCACTTCGAGACGACGGCCGCGATGTCCTCGTAGGCGATCGTCGGCGTGGACTGGTCACGCTTCTCGCGCCACTTCTTCTTGCCTTCCTCGAGGGCCTTGCGCAGCTCCTTCTCCTTGTCGCGCAGGCGGGCGGCCTTCTCGTACTCCTGCCCGGAGATCGCGGCCGACTTGTCCTTGACGACCTTCTCGATCTCGGCCTCCTTGTCCTTGAACTGCGGGGGCGTCTGCGAGCTCTGCAGGCGCGCGCGCGATCCGGCCTCGTCGATCAGGTCGATCGCCTTGTCCGGGAGGAAGCGCTCGGAGATGTAGCGGTCGGAGAGCTCGGCGGCGGCCTTCAGGGCGCCGTCGTCGTACTTGACCTTGTGGTGCGCCTCGTACTTGTCCTTCAACCCCTTCAGGATCTCGAAGGTCTCATCGACGGACGGCGGGTCGACGACGATCGGCTGGAAGCGGCGCTCGAGCGCGGCGTCGTGCTCGATGTATTTGCGGTACTCGTCGAGCGTCGTCGCGCCGATCGTCTGCAGTTCGCCGCGCGAGAGCGCGGGCTTGATCATGTTCGACGCGTCGATCGCGCCCTCGGCGGCGCCGGCGCCGATCACGGTGTGGAGCTCGTCGATGAAGAGGATGACGGTCCCCTTCGAGCGCCGGATCTCCTCGATGATGTTCTTGAGCCTCTGCTCGAACTCGCCGCGGTACTTGGTGCCGGCGACGACGAGGGCGAGGTCGAGCGTCAGCACGCGCTTGTTGAGCAGGATCTCCGGCACGTCGCCGGACGAGATCTTCTGGGCCAGCCCCTCGACGATCGCGGTCTTGCCGACGCCGGGATCGCCGATCAGCACCGGGTTGTTCTTCGTGCGGCGGGCCAGGATCTGGATCATGCGCTCGATCTCGTCGGCGCGGCCGATCACGGGGTCGAGCTTGCCTTCGCGCGCCATCGCGGTGAGATCCCGGCCGAACTCGTCGAGGGTCGGGGTCTTCGACTTCGTGCGCGACGGGGAGCCGGAGCCGCCCGCCGCCTGGCCGCCGCCCTGCTGCTGCTGCTGCTGGCCCTCGCCGAGGAGGTTCAGGACCTCCTCGCGCACGACGTCGAGGCGCAGGCCCAGGTTCTCGAGCACGCGCGCGGCGACGCCCTCCTCCTCGCGGATCAGGCCGAGAAGCAGGTGCTCGGTGCCGACGTAGGAGTGGCCCATGTGCTGGGCCTCTTCCACCGCGTATTCCAAGACCTTCTTGGCCCGCGGCGTGAAGGGGATCTCGCCGAGCAGCATGACGTTGTCGCCGGTGCCGACGATCTTCTCGATCTCGGAACGCACGCGGCGCAGGTCCACGCCCAGGTTTGCGAGAACCTGCGCGGCGACGCCCTCGCCCAGGGCGATCAGCCCCAGCAGGATGTGCTCGGTGCCGACGTAATCGTGGTTGAGGCGCTTGGCTTCCTCTTGAGCGATGAGGATGACCC
>JAGWRY010000152.1 GCA_028869495.1 Elusimicrobiota bacterium
CGACGTCCTCATCCTCGACCTGCTGTTGCCGATCCTGAGCGGTTACGATATCTGCCGCATCCTCAAGGCGGGGCCGGCGACACGCGGCATCCGCATCGTCGCGATGACGGCCGGCTCGCCGGAGGATGGGGACATCGACTTCCTCATTGACCACGCCGACGTGGTCGTCCCCAAGCCGTTCGACCCCCGCCGCCTAGTCGGAGCGGTCGACGAACTGCTCGATGACCGCTGAATACTCGCACCGGCTGAGACGTGGGGCCGCTCCTCGCAATACGCGCCAGCTTGTCCTCCATCACGCGTCCAACTGTGCGGCGGCGCGTCTAGTTTTTTAGGACATCCGATTAGCGACTTGCTAGGCTATGGCCCGGATGAAGGGTCAGGAATGGGATGCGGTCGTCATCGGCGGGGGACCTGCGGGACTCACCGCGGGGACGTACTTGGCGCGCGCGGGCCGGCGGGTATTGTTGATCGAGCGCGGCCGCTTGGGTGGACGGGCCCTCGGCCTGGGACTGATCGAGAACTATCCCGGATTTCCCGCCGGCATCTCCGGCCGGAGGCTGATGCGGCGTTTCACGACGCAGGCTCGCCGCTGGGGGCTTGCCGTGCGTCGGGGCCTCGCCCTGCATATCGGACGCCGCGGCGACGGGATGATCGTGTCCAGCGAGAAAGGCGGCATTCATGCGCGCGCAGTGCTCGTCTGCACCGGCACGCGCTTCGTCGAGATTCCCGAGGCCCCGTCGGGCGGCCGCGTCGGCCACGGCGCCTTCGAGCGCGCGCGGGATTTTCGCGGCGCGACGGTCGCCGTCTTGGGCGGCGGCGAGGCCGCGGCCCATCAAGCGTTGGCGCTCGCAAAGGCCGCCGAACGCGTGCATCTGCTGCACCGCGGTCCTTTCCTCAAAGCCATTCCGCTGCTTCGTCGCAGGCTGGCCGAAAGGCGCAACGTGGACATCCATGCGCGCTGTCGGGTCGAGTCGGTCGGCCGATTGCGCGACGGGCTGACGTTGTCGTTGAGCCGCGGCCGGCCGCTGGAAGTCCGCGCGCTCTTCGTCCTCGCGGGGCAGCAGCCCGAGCTCTCCGTCCTCGGCGGCCGGCCGGCCCCGCGAGGCTGCTTTCTCGCCGGAGACGCCGCCTCGGCGCCCCGCCAGGTCGCCGCCGCAGCGGCCGACGGGATGCGCGCGGCGATGGAGTGCGAGCGCTATCTGGAGGCCGGGTGCGCGTAGTCGCCGAGCGCGAGTTCCGCGGGCTGGCGAGGCTGTGGCTGGCTGCCCCGCGCGAGGGCTGCGAGCATCTCGTCGAGTTCGTCGACACCGTCGAGCCCGGCGTGCCCAAGGAGCGGAAATGGGTCCTGATGATCTCCACGCAGTTCGGCTGCCCGATCGGCTGCCGCTTCTGCGACGCAGGCTCCCTCGGCTTTCACGGCGACCTGAGCGCCTCGGAGATGCTGGCCCAGATCGAGCACGTCCTCCGGAACAATCCGGATCTCGACGCCGAGCGCCATCCGAAGCTCAAGATCCACTTCGCCCGCATGGGCGAGCCGTCCCTGAACCCGGCCGTGATCGACGCCCTCGAACGGCTCGCGAAGCGGCTGCCCGGCTGCATGCCCAGCCTTTCGACCGTCGCCCCGAAAACGCCGAAGGCCGCGGCGGTCCTGGAGCGCCTGCGGGAGGCGAAGAGGCTCTTTTTGCCGGGGCGCTTCCAGCTCCAGTTCTCGCTCCATTCCACGGACGAGGCGCGAAGACGCGCGATCGTTCCGGCGTCCTGCTGGAGCCTCGACGAAATCGCCGCCTACGGCCGCCGCTTCGTCGAACCCGGGGACAGAAAAGTGACGCTGAACTTCGCGCTGGCTCCCGGCGAATCGCTCGACGCGGAGCGGCTGGCTGGGCGCTTCCCGCCCGATCTCTTCCTGGTCAAAGTGACGCCGGTCAACCCGACCGAGACGGCCGAGCGGCGGGGCCTCGTGCGCCTCTGGGACCGGCCGCCGGAGGACGTGGAGCGCGCCGCGTCGCGGCTGCGGGCTCTCGGCTTCGACGTCGTGCCCAGCCCGAGCCTGCCCGAGGAGCTGGCGGCCGCGAGCTCGTGCGGGCAGCTCTGGTCGGCGGAACTCCGCGGGCGCTCCGCCGCGGGCGCGGCCGAGGCGCGTGCGCGGGAGATCGAGGCGGCGATCCGGCCGTACCGGCGCCGCAGCTTCCCGCTCCGGGCCGAGCGCTCGGGGTTGTTGGTCGTCGACATGCAGCGCCTTTTCGTCGATCCGGCCAGCCCGTCCTACCAGCCGGCCGCGCGGGAAATCCTTCCGGCGGTCAGGACCCTGGTCGAACGCTTTCGCAAGGCCGGACGACCGGTCTTCTTCACCGTCCACGCCGTCGAGGACCTTGAACGCGAGGGCGGGCTGATGGCGGAGTGGTGGCGGCGTCCTTGTCTTGCAGGCTCACCGTGGGCCGAAGTCGCTCCCGAGCTGGGCGCCGAATCCGATCGGGTTCTGCGCAAGGCGAGCTACAGCGCCTTTTCCCATCCCGGGCTTGCCCGCGCCCTGCGCGACTCGGGCGTCGAGGATATTGTCGTCTGCGGCGTCGCCACGAACCTGTGCGTGGAATCGACGGTTCGCGATGCCTTCGA
>JAGWRY010000153.1 GCA_028869495.1 Elusimicrobiota bacterium
CACGTCCGCCGAGGCGCGCGGCTGGAGCGGCGAGGAGGGGGCCGGCGCGCTGATCGCCGCGCAGACCGAGCCCGGCCCGGCGCTGGCGCGCGCGAGCGAGGACCTGGCGATGGCCTCCGGCGCCCTGCGCTCGGCGGCCGCGATCGCCGAGGGCCTCGCAAGGCTGACCGAGACCCGCGAGCGCCTGCAGGGCGGCCTGTCGGCCGCGATGCAGGAGCTCACGCAGACCCACGACCGCTTGATCCGCAAGTCGCGCGAGGTGAAGACCCTGCACGACGTGGCCCAGGCGATGGTCGCGCGCGCGTCGCGGGACGCGTCGTCCTTGGGCGCGATCGTCGCGATCGTCGCGCGCGCCCTCGACGCCGACCTGGTCGCCTTCCTGATCCTCGACGAGGCGACCGGGGAGCTCGTCACCCAGCCCGGCGCCTACGGCCTCGAGAGCGAGGAGCTCCTGTACCGCATCCCGCTGAGCGACGAGCGCTCGTCGTCGGTCCGCGTGTTCAAGACGCGCCGGCCCTTCGTCAGCGGCGACGCGCAGAACGACCCCGGCGTCATCGCGCGCTACGCGCGCCTGTGGAAGGTCCACTCCCTGCTGGTCGTGCCGCTGGTCGTCGAGGACCGCGTGCTGGGCGTCATGCGCGTCGGCAGCCGCCGCCGCGACGCGTTCACCGAGGAGGCGCTGGCCCTGGTCTCGGTCGTCGCCGAGGAGGCCTCGATCCTGGTCGAGACGGCGATCCTGAACCGGAGGCTGTCCGAGACCGCGGAACAATTGGCGGCCCTCAATCGTATGAAGGACGAGTTCGTGTCCACCGTCAGCCACGAGTTCAAGACCCCGCTGACCACGATCACGGGGTTTTTGAGCGTGATGCTCGACGGCGAGACCGGGCCCGTCACGGAACAGCAAGTGAAATTCCTGCAGATCGCGAAGTCCGCCGCGAAGCGGCTCTCGGGCCTGGTCTCGGACCTGCTCGACCTGTCGCGCCTGGAGGGCGGCGCGCGCATGGAGCTGCGCCCGCTCGACCTCGGCGAACTGATCGCGCAGAGCGTCGAGAACCACCAGCCGGTCGCGGCCGAGGGGAGCAAGTCCCTCTCCTGGACGCCGCCGGAGCGCCTGCCGAAGGCCGTCGGCGACCAGCGCTGGCTGGGGCTCGTCGTCGACAACCTGATCAGCAACGCGCTGAAGTTCACGCGCCCCGGCGGCCGCGTCGAGGTCCGCGCCCGCGACAAGGGCGAGTTCCTGATCGTCTCGGTTTCCGACGACGGCATCGGCATCCCGCCGGAGGACCGCGAGAAGATCTTCGAGCGCTTCCACCGCGCGTCGAACCGCGCCGAGGTCAACGCGCCGGGCACCGGCCTGGGGCTGGCGATCGCGCGGGAGGTCGTCTCCAAGCACGGAGGCAAGATCTGGCTCGAGACCGAGCTCGGCAAGGGCACGACGTTCCACTTCGTCGTGCCGGTCTCGCGCGCGGAGGCCGGCGCCCCGTGAGGCGCTCCGCGTTCGCCGCCGCGCTCCTGCTCGCCTCGGGCTGCGCGTCCTGGCGCGCCCTGCCGCCCGGGCCGACGCCCGAGGGGTTCGTCGTCCTGGTCCCGGCCGCGGAGAAGGCGGCCGCCCGGCGCGAGGCCGTCGAGGCCGCCCTGCCGCTCTTCCTGAGCGACGACGCGCGGAGCGCGCGCGCGTCCGCCGTCGAGGACCGCGTCCTCGCCCGCGCCGCCGACTTCGTCGGACGCGAGCGCCTGGCCCGGCGCCGCAAGGGAGAGGCGCGCCTGCCGCCGTCCGCGGTCGAGGTGCGCGTCGACAAACTGTCGGGCGCCCTGCTGTCGACCGGCCTCCTCCAGCCGGCGGGCTTCCCGCTGGGCTCCGAGCCGATCCTACTGGCCCTCGGCGACCCGGCCGCTCCGGCGGTCGCCGACCGGGCGGCGGCGCAGTCGCTGGAGACCGCGCTCTTCGGACGCGGTCTGGAGGCGCAGGACGCGCGCGACCCGCTGGTCCCGCTCAAGCGCCCGCTCGAGTCGACGACGACGGCCGAACTCGTCCTCGAGGCCGCGCGCGACGGCTGGCCGAGGCTGGTCACGGGTCGGACGGCGCTGGCGGCGGAGCGCGACGCGTCGTCCGGGGCCTGGCGCGGGAGCGCGCGCCTGGACGCCGACTTCTACGAACTGCGCGCCTCGAGCGCGGCGCAGTCCTTCACGGCCTCCGGCCGGACGGTCGAGCTCTCGTCGGCGTCGGCGATCAGCCGCGCGATCGACCAGGCGACCGCGGAGGCCGCCCTGCGGATCTCGAAGCTGATCGAGCGCGGGCGCGCCGGCCGGACGACGATCGCGGTGCTCCTCGACGGCTACAAGGACCCGGCCTACGTGCGCCGGGTGATCGACGACCTGCGCGCCGCTCCCGGCGTCGCGGGCGCGAGCCTGATCGCCTGGAACGGGCCCGAGGGGATGACGCTCGTGCGGGCCTTCGCGGTCGGCCTGACGGCGGAGACGCTGACCGCGGAGCTGCTCGAGCGGGACTCGTCCCTGCGCGTCAGCGGCATCGAGTCCGAGGACGGGCGGCTGACCCTCGACGGGCCGGACATCCCGGAGTCGCAGGACCGGGGGGAGTGAGCGGCGATGCGCGCGACGAACGGCGGACGGATTCCCGGGGGCCGGCGGACGGAGTCGGCGGCGGCGGGACCGCGCGGGATCGACCCGCGCTTAGCCTCGCTCCGCGGCTTACGGCGGAATCACGTCCTGGACGCCGTCGTCGCTCGAAATCCCGCCGCCGCCGACTCCGTCCGCCGTCTCAGGGACTCCGCTCGCGCGCCCGAAGCCATCGCACGAGGCGCCGCGCCTCGCGATCGTCGTTCCGGGGGGCAGACCAGCCGCCCGGCCGCGTCCCCGCCCGGATTTGGTCGACGCGCGGCCGCCGGCCCCAGGGCCGCGCATGGCTTCCATCGTCGGCGAAGACTGCTAAGCGCGGGTCAAGCCCGCGCGGTCCGGGCGGGGACGCGGCCGGGCGGCGTCCCCCAGGGGACGTCGCCGTCCGGCCCGGCGCGCCTCGCGCGGGGGGAGGACTGAGATGCTGTCCCGCGTCCACAGCCTGGGCCTGCGCGGCGTCGAGGGCTTCCCGGTCCTCGTCGAGCTGGACCTGGCCGGCGGCCTGCCGTCGTTTTCGACCGTCGGCCTGCCCGACCACGCGGTCAAGGAGTCGCGCGAGCGCGTGACGGCCGCCGTGCGCAACTCGGGCTTCAAGTTCCCGTCGCGGCGGATCACGGTCAACCTCGCGCCGGCGCGCCCGCGCAAGGAGGGCAGCCACTACGACCTGCCGATCGCGCTCGCCCTCCTGGCCGCCTCGGGGCAGGCCCCGGCCGGCGACTGGGAGAAGCGCTGGTGCTTCGTCGGCGAGCTGTCGCTCGACGGGCGCGTGCGGCCCGTGCCGGGCGTGCTCGCGATGGCCGCGCGCGCGCGCGCCGAGGGCTTCTCGGCCATCGTCGTCCCGGAGGAGAACGCCGACGAGGCCGCGGCCTCGGGCCTGGAGGCCGTGCCGGTCGGCACTCTGCGCGCCGCCGCGGACCTGCTCGGC
>JAGWRY010000154.1 GCA_028869495.1 Elusimicrobiota bacterium
CCGCTTCTCCCTGCTCGCCGCGCCGCGCGCGCGCGTCACTCTCTCCGGCGCGCGCTGGAGCCTGCGCCGCGCGACGCTGGGCCGCGGCGCGCGGGGGCTCGGAAACCGCGCGGGGGGGCGCGTCGTCCTGACGGTCCTGTCGGGGCGCGTCTGGCTGGCCGTTGACGCGGCGCGGCTTCGGGGTTAAACTCCCGCCATGCGCACGCGCCGCGCCCTCGCGACCCTCGCCTTCCTCTTCTGCGCCGTCGAGGCCTTCGCGCGCGCCGGCGGCGGCGGCGGCTTCCACGGGGGCGGCTTCTCCGGCGGCGGGGGCTATTCCGGCGGCGGAGGAGGAGGCGGCGGCGGCCAGCTCCTCGGGCTCTACTTCTACTTCGTGATGCTGCACCCGCTCGTCGGCCTGCCGCTGACCGTGATCCTGATCTGGCTGCTGATGAAGAACAGGGGTTCCCAAGCCTCTTCCGGCGCCGCGGCGCCCGACGACGACGCGATCCCGCGCGGGCTCGACGTCGAGCTGCAGACGCGGCGCGGCGAGGCGCTGGCCGTGATCCGCTCGCGCGACCCGGGCTTCGACGAGGCCGCCTTCCTGCGGCGCGCGTCCGGGGCCTTCCTCGCGATCCAGGACGCGTGGAGCCGCCAGGACCTGTCGAAGGCGCGCGTCTTCATCTCCGACGGCGTCTTCGAGCGCTTCGGCCGGCAGATCGCCGACTACGCGGCGCGCGGGATCCGCAACCGGATGGGGGACGTGAAGGTCCTCGGCGCCGAGGCCCTCGGCTACACGGCCGGGCGCCGCTACGACGCGGTCTACGTCCGCTTCCGGGCCTCGGCCCTCGACGAGATCGTGACCCTGAAGGACGAGACGCGCCTGTCCGGAGGGCCGAGCGAGTTCGCGGAGGTCTGGACCTTCCTGCGCCGCCCCGGCGCGAAAACCCTCGCGCATCCGGGCGCGATCGAGGGGCACTGCCCGAGCTGCGGCGCGCCGCTGACGATCGTGGACTCCGCGCAGTGCTCGTCCTGCAAGGCCTGGCTGAACTCCGGCGAGCACGACTGGGTCCTGGTCGAGATCACGCAGGTCAGCGAGTGGGCGTTCCCCGACCCGGACCGCGAGGTGACCGGCTACGCGGCGATCCGCGACGCGGACCCGGGGCTGAGCCTCGAGGAGCTCGAGGACCGCGCGTCGGTGGTCTTCTGGCGCTGGCTCGACGCGCGGCGGCGCGCCGACGCGGCCCCCCTGCGCGGCGTCTCGACCGACGACTTCCTGAAGAAGCTCTCCTTCGGGACCGAGTTCGAGCAGGACGCGGCCGTCGGCCTGGTCGAGACGGTCGCCTTCCAGCCGGGCGCGGACTTCGACCGCGCGCACGTCCAGGTCCGCTGGGAGGCCGGGATCATGTCGCGCGCCGAGCCGCGCGAGTTCGCGGCCGCGCGGCGGCGCAGCACCCACTACCTGATCCTGCGCCGCAAGAGCGGCGCCGTCAGCGACCCGAAGGCCGGCCTGCGCACCGCGCGCTGTCCGTCCTGCGGCGCGCCGCCGGATGAGCCCGACGCCGCGAAGTGCGCGTACTGCGGGCACGCGTTCAACGACGGGAGCCTGGCCTGGATCCTCGAGGACCTCGTCCCCTTCGGGATGTGGCGCCGTCCCGACGCGACGGACGACGCGCCGGCCGCGGACGCGGGCCTGGACTGGGGCGACGACCTGCCGCCGGCCGAGGCGGTCGCCGTGCTCGCGGCGGGCCTGACGGCCGACGGCTCGGTGGACGCGCGCGAGCGCGCGTTCCTGTTCGCGTACGCGAACAAGCGCGGCCTGGACCCCGAGCGCGTCGAGCAGTTGGTCCAGGCGGCCCTGCAGAAGCGCCTGGACGTCCCCGCGCCCAAGAGCGGCGCGGAGGCCGAGGAGATGCTGAGAGGGCTGATCCGCATCTCGCTGGCCGACGGCTCCGTCTCCCAGGCCGAGCGCGACCTTCTCTCCGCCTTCGGCCGCCGCCTGGGCCTGCACGAGCGCGAGATCGGGCAGATGATCAAGGAAGAGCGCCTGTCCCTGCAGACGCGGGCGGGCGCGGCCCTCCAGTCGGCCCCGGCCAAGCCGGGGTCTTGATAAGCGCCGCAGGCGGGCTATACTAACGAAATGAGCCGCGCGCTCGTTCTCCTTCTGCTCGCCGCGCCCGCGCGCGCCGCGGACGGGACGCTGGCCGACCGCGTCGCGCGCGACTACGTGAAGCCCGCCCTCGAGCAGGTGCGCGGCGCCTTCGCGGGGCGCGCGCCCTCGTGGACGCCGCCGGCCGGCCCCGCCGGCGCG
>JAGWRY010000155.1 GCA_028869495.1 Elusimicrobiota bacterium
CGCGACGCTCGCCGCCGCCGCCGGTGCGAGGCGGCAGCACGCCGCCCACGAGCTCGGAGCCGGGCTGGATCACGGCCTTGCGCGAGAGACGGATCTTGCCGTCGCTGTCGATCTCGAGGCACTTGACCTCGACCTCGTCCCCGATCTTCAAGACGTCCTCGACCTTGTTGACGCGCTTCACGTCGATCTGGCTGACGTGGAGCAGGCCTTCCTTGCCGGGGAAGATCTCGACGAACGCGCCGAACTCCTTGATGGAGACGACGTGGCCCTTGTAGATCTTGCCGACCTCGGCCTCGATCGTCAGCGCCTCGACCTCGGCCTTGGCCTGCTCGCAGCCGACCGGGTCGACGCCCGCGATGAACACGGAGCCGTCGTCCTCGACGTCGACCTGCACGCCGTAGGTGTCGATCAGGCGGCGGATGTTCTTGCCGCCCGGTCCGATCAGCGCCCCGATCTTGTCGGTCGGGATCTGCATGCGGAACAGCCGCGGGGCGTGCTCCGAGAGCTCCTTGCGGGGCTCGGGCAGGACCGCGTCCATCTTGTCGAGGATGAACAGGCGGCCGCGCTTGGCCTGCGCGAGCGCCTCCTTCAGGATCGAGAGCGAGAGGCCCTCGACCTTCATGTCCATCTGGAAGCCGGTGATGCCCTCGCGGGTGCCGGCGACCTTGAAGTCCATGTCTCCGTTGTGGTCCTCGATGCCCGCGATGTCGGTGAGGACGGCGTACTTGCCGCCCTCGAGCACCAGGCCCATCGCGATGCCCGCGCAGGCGGCCTTCATCGGCACGCCCGCGTCGAAGAGCGCCAGCGACCCGCCGCAGACCGACGCCATCGAGCTGGAGCCGTTCGACTCCCAGATCTCGCTGACGATGCGCAGCGTGTACGGGAACTCCTCCTCGGCGGGCAGGAGTTGGGCGAGGCTGCGGCGCGCGAGCGCGCCGTGGCCGATCTCGCGCCGGCCGGGGCCGCGCTCGGGGCGGACCTCGCCGACGGAGAACGCGGGGAAGTTGTAGTGGAGCATGAAGCGCTCCTTGTACTCCCCCTCGATGACGTCCATCACCTGCATGTCGCTGATCGTGCCCAGCGTCGCCGAGCAGAACGCCTGCGTCTGCCCGCGCGTGAAGACGACCGAGCCGTGCAGGCGCGGGAACGGCTTCATCTGGATCGTGATCGGACGGATCTCCTCGAAGCCGCGCCCGTCGGGGCGGATCCGGTCGACGAGGGTCATCTTGCGGCTCTCCTCGTAGAGGATGTCCTCGATCAGCTTCGAGACCCACTTCAGGCCGTCGGCGAAGGCGGGGTCGGTCTTGCCCTTCTCCTCGACCTCCTTCTTGATCCCGTCCTTGACCGCGCCGATCTTCTCGTCGAGGCCGTGCTTGTCGAACTTCGCGCGCAGGTGCGCGCGGATCGCCTCGCGGGCGCGGGACTCGACGAGCTCGCGGACCGGCGCCGGGATCGGCGGCGGCTCCACGACGTAGCGGACCTTCTTGCGGCCGGAGGCCTCGCTCTGCTTGACGAGCTCGAGCTGCAGCGCGCAGAGCTTGTTGATCTCCTTCTGGGCCGCCTCGAGCGCCTCCGCGAAGACCTCCTCGGAGACCTGCTGGGCCGAGCCCTCGACCATCAGCAGGGCGTCCTTCTTGCCGGCGACGACCAGCTCCATCTCGGCCCCGGCGCGCTCCTCCCAGGTCGGGAAGAACACGAAGGCGCCGCCCACGCGGCAGATGCGCACGCCGCCGACGGGCCCGTTGAACGGAGCGTCGGAGAGCATCAGGGCCGCGGAGGCCGCGGTGATCGCCAGCACGTCCGGGTCGTTCTGCATGTCGCAGGAGACCGCGATCGACTGGATCGACGTCTCGTGGTTCCAGCCGTCGGGGAACAGCGGGCGGATCGGGCGATCCACCAGACGCGAGGTCAGCGTCTCCTTGTCGCGCGGGCGCATCTCGCGCTTGAAGAAGCCGCCGGGGATGCGGCCGCCGGCGTAGGCGCGCTCGCGGTAGTCGGAGGTCAGCGGCACGAAGCTGACGTCCTTCGGGTTCTTGGCCACCGTCGCGGCGGAGAAGACGATCGTGTCGCCGAGGTGGATCGTGACGGAGCCGCCGGCCTGCTTGCCGAGCGTCCCGGTCTCGAGGGAGAGGGTCTTGCCGCCCACAGTCTCCTGCAGGCCGATCTTCTGGAGGTTGGACATCGGTTATTTCCTCAGGTCCAGCTGCTTCAGGATCGTGTTGTAGGTCGGCAGGTCGTGCTTTTTAAGGTAGTCGAGCAGGCGGCGGCGCTGTCCGACGAGCTTCAGCAGGCCGCGCTGGGACGAGTAGTCCTTCTTGTTCGACTTCAGGTGACCGGAGAGGTCCTTGATGCGGTCGGTCAGGAGCGCGATCTGGACCGGGGCGCTGCCCGAGTCCGAGGAGCCCTTCCCGTACTTCTTGACGGTTTCCGACTTTTTCTCTTTGGTTATCATGGTTCCGAAGATAATAGGAAACCTCGCGGCCGCCGGTCAAGAACGGCGCCGGGGCGCGACGGCGTCGAAGGCCAAGCGCAGGGCCGCGGCCGCCGCGCGCCGGCGGACGGACTCGCGGCCGCCGTGGATCTCGAGGCGGCGCACGCGCTCGGCGCGGCCGGGGCCGCTGACCGCCGCGAAGACCAGGCCGACGGGCTTCTCCCGCGTC
>JAGWRY010000156.1 GCA_028869495.1 Elusimicrobiota bacterium
CAGCGCCCCGGCGTCCGTCGCGGCCTCCACCGCCGCCGTCCCGGCGCCGGTCTCCGTCTCCAGCGCGCCGACGCCTTCGCCGGCGACCGCCGCGGCGCCGGCGCAGACCCTGGCCCAGCGCCTGCTCGACCTGGACGGCCGGATCATCGCGATGCAGGCGGACATCCAGACCAAGGAGGCCGCGCTGACGCAGGAGCGCGAGGACGCCGACAAAGGCCTCGTCGACGTCGAGAGCCGTAAGACCGACAAGGTCCTCGCCGACCTCTACCGCGCGATCTCCGCCGTCGCGCAGGCGCAGGGGGTCAGCATCGTCGTCGACAAGACCGTGATCCTCTACGGCCACCCGGCCGTCGACCTCACCGACCGGGTGCTCGAGTACCTGAAGGAGCATCCCGACCAATGAAGACCCTGCCCAAGCCCCTGTCCGTCGCCGAGATCGCCGCCCTCGTCGGCGGGAAAGCCTCCGGGGAGACCTCGTGGACGATCGAGGGCGTCTCCGAGGTCTCCTCGGCCGGCCCCAAAGACGCCGCCTCCTTCCACAACGTCAAGTACGCGGCCGAGGCCGCCGCGTCGAAGGCGGGCTGCCTTCTGGTCCCGCCGCAGGCGGCCGACGCCCCCTGCGCGGCGAAGGCGCGCGTCGTCGTCGAGGACCCGCAGGCCGCCTTCGCGGTCCTGCTGGGCCTGATCGACGCGGCCCGCCGCGCCGAGATCCCCGCCGGGACGAGCTCGAAGGCCTCGGTCCACCCGTCGGCCAAGCTCGGCCGAGACGTCCGCGTCGGGGACTTCTGCGTCGTCGAGGCCGGCGCCGAGATCGGCGAGGGGACGACGCTGATGGCGCAGGTCTACGTCGGCCGCGGCGCGAGGATCGGCCGCGGCGGGCTCCTGTACCCGCAGGTCGTCGTGCGCGAGGACTGCGTGCTCGGCGAGCGCGCGATCGTCCATTCCGGCGCCGTGATCGGCGCCGACGGCTTCGGCTTCACGACGAGCCGCAAGACCGGCAAGCATTCCAAGATCCCTCAGATCGGCAACGTCGTCATCGGCGACGACGTCGAGATCGGCGCGAACGTGACGATCGACCGGGCGACCCTCGGCTCGACGATCGTCGAGAACGGCACGAAGATCGACAACCTGGTCCAGCTCGCGCACAACGTCCGCGTCGGGCGCGACTGCTTCGTCGTCTCGCAGACCGGCATCGCGGGTTCGACGACGGTCGGCAACAACGTGATCCTGGCCGGCCAGGCCGGCGTCGCCGGGCACCTGAGGATCGGCGACGGCGCGATCATCACCGCGCAGACCGGCGTGATGAGCGACGTCCCGCCGAAGACGACGCTGTTCGGCTCGCCGGGCCGTCCGCACCGCGAGGCGTTCAAGCTGCAGGCGCTCTACGGGCGCCTGCCCGAGATGGCCGAGCGCCTGAAGGAGATCGAGAAGAAGCTGGGACTCGGGGGCCGCCGGACGGCCGCCTGAGCCGGAGGGAGACATGAACGAGAATCCGCTGCAGACGACGATCAAGACCGAGGCCGCGCTCGAGGGGGTCGGCCTCCACACCGGGCACAAGTCGACGCTGACCTTCCGTCCCGCCCCGGCCAACACCGGCATCCGATTCTTCCGCTCGGACCTCCCCGGCATCCCGATGATCCCGGCGCGCCTCGGCTTCGTCGTGACGACGGTCCGCGGCACGAACCTCGGCCTCGGCGACGCGAAGGTGCACACGGTCGAGCACGTGCTCTCCGCCTGCACGGGCCTCGGCATCGACAACGTGGACGTCCTCGTCTCCGCGCCCGAGCCGCCGATCATGGACGGCTCGTCTCTGCCGTTCGTCGAGGCCCTCCTGAGAGCTGGCCTCGTCGACCTCGACGCGCCGAAGCGCTGGCTCCACCTGCCGCACGAGGTGACCTACGAGGCGAAGGACGGCGCCAAATACCGCGCGGTTCCGTCGGACCGCTTCGAGATCGCGGCGACGCTGATCCACGATCACCCGATGATGCCGAAGATGTCTCTGTCGATGACCGTCGACCGCGACAGCTACCTGGCCGAGGTCTCCCGCGCGCGCACGTTCTGTTTCGAGCACGAGGTCGAGTACCTGAAGTCGAAGGGCCTCGCCCAGGGCGGCTCGCTCGACAACGCGATCGTCGTCGGCAAGGACAAGTTCCACACGAACTCGGAGGGCCTGCGCTACGCCGACGAGTTCGTCCGCCACAAGACCCTCGACCTGATCGGCGACCTGACGCTGATCGGCCGGCCGCTGTTCAAAATGCGCGTCGAGGCCGAGCGCCTGGGCCACGCGCACAACGTCGAGTTCGCGAAGAAGCTCGACGAGGCGGCCAAGAAGCTGCGCAAACCCAAGAATAGAGTCCTGGAGGCGAAATGAGCACCGAAACCGCCGCGACCCCGAACCCGTTCGCCGCCCCGCCGGTCCGCTCGCTGGACACGGCCGGCGTCAAGAAGGCGATCCCGCACCGCTACCCGTTCCTGCTCGTCGACAAGATCGACGTGATCCAGGAGGACAAGTACTGCGTCGGCACGAAGATGGTGACCGTCAACGAGCACTTCTTCGAGGGCCACTTCCCCGGCCAGCCGGTGATGCCGGGCGTGCTGATCGTCGAGTCGATGGCGCAGACCGCCTGCGCGATGCTGCTGTCGAAGGGCGGCATCGAGGGCAAGGTCGCCTTCTTCATGGGCATCGACGAGGCGAAGTTCCGCAGCCCCGTGCTCCCGGGCTGCGTGCTCAAGCACCACATCGAGATCCTGCGCCTCGGGCGGGCCGGGAAGTTCCGCGGGGAAGCCTTCGTCGACGGCAAGCTGGCCGCGGAGGCCAACATGACCTTCGCGCTAGTCGACAAGGCGCAGGGCTGACGCCATGGCGATCCACCCCTCCGCCGTCGTCGACAAGAGCGCGCAGATCGACCCGAGCGCCGAGATCGGCCCGGGCGCGATCATCGGCCCCGACGCCGTGATCGGCCCGCGCACGCGGGTCGGCGCGCACGCCGTCGTCGAGCGCGCGACGCTCGGCGCCGACAACCTCCTGCACCCGGGCTGCTATGTCGGCACCGCGCCGCAGGACCTGAAGTACGCCGGCGAGCCGACGCGCCTCGAGATGGGCGACAAGAACGTCGTGCGCGAGTGCGTGACGATGAACCGCGGCACCGTCCACGGCGGCGGCGTCACGCGCGTCGGCTCCGGCTGCCTGTTCATGGCCTATTCGCACGTCGCCCACGACTGCCGGGTCGGCAACGGCGCGATCCTCGTCAACTCGGTCGCGCTCGCGGGCCACGTGCAGGTCGGCGAGTTCGCGGTGCTCGGCGGGCTGGCCGCCGTCCACCAGTACGTGCGCATCGGCCGCTACGCGATGCTCGGCGGCGGCTCGATGGTCGGCCAGGACGTCCTGCCCTTCGCGACCTGCCAGGGCGACCGCGCGGTGATGCGCGGGCTGAACCTCCTCGGCATGCGCCGGGGCGGGTTCGGCCGCGAAGACGTCGCGGGGCTGAAGTCCGCCTACAAGACCCTCTTCCTGGCCGGCCTGCGCTACGACGAGGCCCTCGCCAAGCTGAAGTCCGCCTCGCCGGGCCCGCTCGTGCAGGAGTGGCTCGCGTTCATCGAGTCGGCCGGCAAGCGCGGGGTGATGCGCCCCGCCGTCGGCGCCACCGAGCTCGAGGAGACGCCCGTCTGACGGCGTCGGCATGACCGCGGAACCCCTCGGCCTCGTGGCGGGATCGGGCCGCTTCCCGCTCCTCGTCGCGGAAGAGGCGCGCCGCCGCGGCGTGCCCGTCGTCGCGCTCGGCATCCCGGGGGTCACCGACCCGGCGCTCGAGTCCGTCGCCGGGGGGCTGAAGTGGTTCAAGCTCGGCCAGATCGACGCGCCGATCAAGGCGCTCAAGGACGCCGGCGTGCGCCGCGTCGTGATGGCCGGCAAGGTCCAGCACGTGTCGCTGTTCGGCGGCGTGCTCCCCGACTGGCGCGCGGCGAAGCTCCTGGTGGCCCTGAAGGACAAGCGCACCGACACGATCCTGCGCGCGGTCGCCGACGAGTTCGCCAAGGACGGGCTCGAGCTGCTGTCGTCGGCGACGTTCCTCGAGCACCTGCTCGCGCCGGACGGACCCGTCACGCGCCGCGCGTTCACGGCCGACCAGCTCGCCGACGCGGCGCTCGGCTGGCGCGCGGCGAAGGCCGTCGCCGGCTTCGACATCGGGCAGACCGTCGTCGCGCAGGGCGGCGCCGTCGTCGCCGTCGAGGGCATGGAGGGCACCGACGCCTGCGTGCGGCGCGCGTCCGAGCTCGCCCGCTCGCTGGGCCGCGAGCCGGCCCTCGTCGTCGTCAAGGTCGCCAAGCCGCGCCAGGACTTCCGCTTCGATCTCCCGGTGGTCGGGCTCGAGAGCCTGGCGTCCTTCCGCGCCGCCGGCGCGCGCGCGCTGGCTCTCGAGGCCGGCGCGACGCTGATCTTCGACCGCGAGCGCTTCGCCGCGGAGGCCGACGCCGCCGGCCTCGCCGTCGCCGGATTCCCGCCGGAGGGCCCCTCTCGATGACCGACTCGAAGAAGCTGCGCATCGCCGTGATCGGCGCCGGGAAGATGGGCACCTATCACGCGAAGCTCCTCGGCAAGGCGCCCGACGTCGATCTCGTCGGCGTCTGCGACACGAACGTCTGGAAGGCCCAGCTCGCGGCCTGGCAGTCGAACACGGTCGCGGTGCGCGACTACAAGGACGTGCTCGGCCGCGTCGACGCGGTCGTCATCGCCGTGCCGACGCCCCTGCACCACGAGGTCGGGCGCGCCGCCCTCGAGGCGGGCGCGCACGTGCTGATCGAGAAGCCCCTGGCCTCGTCGGTCGAGGAGGCGCGCGAGCTGCTGAACCTCTCCGAGCAGAAGAAGCTCGTCCTGCAGGTCGGGCACATCGAGCGCTTCAACCCGGCCGTCCTCGAAGCGGTCAAGCACATCCGCGACCCGCGCTACATCACCGTCGAGCGCCTCGGGCCCTACGACCCGCGCATGAGCCACATCGGCGTCGTGCTCGACTTGATGATCCACGACCTCGACATCCTGCTGACGCTGGTCGGCTCCGAGGTCGAGAGCCTCGAGGCCCTCGGCGCCCACCTTCTCTCCGGCCACGAGGACATCGCGAACGTCCGAGTCCGCTTCAAGACCGGCTGCATCGCCGACGTGACCGCCAGCCGCATCTCGCTGGGCAAGAGCCGCAAGCTGCGCGCGTTCCAAAAGGACTCTTACGTGTCGCTCGACTACGGCAGCACCGCGCTCAAGATCTACCGCAAGAAGGCCCCGGTCATCAAGAGCCTGAAGGACGTCGAGATTCTGACCCCGAAGCTGACGAGCGAGAACCCGCTCAAGAACGAGCACGCGCACTTCCTCGACTGCATCCGCCACAACCGCAAGCCCTGGCCGAGCGGCGAGCGCGGCGTCGAGGCGCTGAAGCTCGCCCTACAGGTCTCCGAGGAGCTCGAGCGCTACGAGCTGTCGGGCCACTCCGGCTCGCGCTCGCTCGTGCCGAACTGGGCGCAGGACCTCGGCAAGATCGCGAAGTCCGTCGGCAAGGACATCCTCCGCAGCTGACGGCGTCCCGCTTTATGGCGTCCCGCGAACATCTGTTCCTCGTCGTCGCCGGAGACCCTTCGGGGGATCTGCACGCCGCCGGCCTGATCCGGGCGCTCAAGCGCCGGGACCCCGCGGCGCGCGTCGCCGCGGTCGGAGGCCCGCTCTGCCGCGCGGCCGCCGACGAGTTCATCGAGGACCTCGCTTCGCGCGGCGTGACCGGGTTCCTGGAGCCGGCGCGGACGATCCCGTTCCTCCTGGACCTGCGCCGCCGCCTGAAGGATTTTCTCGCCGCGCGGCGCCCGGCGGCGCTCGTCTGCGTCGACTACTACGGCTTCAACCGCCGCGTGCTCGAGCTCGCGCGGGCCGCGGGCGTCCCCGCGTACTATTTCGTCAGCCCCCAGGTCTGGGCGAGCCGGCCGGGCCGCGTCCGCGTGCTCAAGCGCCTCGTGCGCCGGATGCTCGTGATCTTCCCGTTCGAGAAGAGCCTCTACGAGAAGGCCGGCGTCCCGGTCGAGTTCGTCGGCCATCCGCTCCTCGACCTGCTGCCGGCGCCCGCGGAAAAGGCGGGCCCCGCGCGGCCGCCGCTGGTCGGGCTTCTTCCGGGAAGCCGCTCTTCGGAGCTCCGGCGCCATCTTCCGGTATTCTACGCGGCGTTCGAGCGGCTCAGGAAAACGCACCCCGGCGCGAGGGGTCTGCTGTTCGCGGCGATCAATCAACCGGACGAGGCCTACGGCCGGCCGCCGCAAGGCGTCGAGCTCGTCCGGGAGAGCGATTACGCCTCGCGGCGGAGATTGGACGCCGCCCTCTGCTCGTCGGGGACCGCGACGCTCGAGAACGCGCTGCTCGGCGTGCCGATGGTCGTCGTCTACAAGCTCTCCTGGCCGACCTACGCGATCGCGCGCGCGCTGATCCGCGTGCGCCACATCGCGATGGCCAACCTTCTGGCCGGGCGCGAGGTCGTCCCGGAACTGATCCAGCGCG
>JAGWRY010000157.1 GCA_028869495.1 Elusimicrobiota bacterium
CGTGGACCAGGGCCCCGACGGCGCCTACGAGCTGATCGACTACAAGACCGGCCCGGCCGTCCCGTCCGAGGAGGAGGTGGGCCGCGACGCGCAGCTGCGCTTCTACGCGCTGGGGGCCAAGCGCGGCCTGGGCCTCAAGCCCGCGCTCCTCACCGTGGACTGCGTGGCCGCGGGGCGGCGCGTGAGCGCCGTCTACCTCGCCGACGGCGAGGAGGCCCTGTCCGCCGACATCCGGACCGCGGCCGACGCGATCGAGGCCGGGGACTTCGCGCCCGAGACCTCGTACTGCCCGCGCTGCGACTTCCGCGCCGACTGCCCGCACTCGACCGCGCGCCCGTAGCTCGCGGCGCGTGTGCTATCATCCGGGAAACGGAGGAGAGATGAAGCTATCCGTGCGTAGCTGGCTGGTCGTCGCGTCGTTCGCCGTCAGCGTCGTGCTGGGCGTGGTGCTGGCCCGCGGCGGGGCCGCGCCCGCCGCTTCGCGGCGGGCCCAAAGGCCGCTGATCGGCCTGTCGCTCGACACCTTGAAGGAAGAGCGCTGGCAGCACGACCGCGACGCCTTCGTGGCCCGCGCCAAGGAGGACGGCGCCGACATCCTGGTCCAGGCCGCCAACAGCGACGACACCCGCCAGATGCAGGACGTCCAGGCGCTGATCAGCCGCCGCGTCGGCGCGCTGATCATCGCGCCGCACAACGGCGCCGCGATGGCGCGCGCGGTCGCGCTGGCGCACGACGCCGGCATCCCGGTCATCTCCTACGACCGCCTGATCACCGGCGCCCCGGTGGACCTCTACGTGGCCTTCGACGCGGTGCTGGTCGGCGAACAGCAGGCGCGCGGGCTGATGGCGCTCCTGAAGGACAAGCCCGGGACCATCCGCCTGGTCCGCATCCAGGGCGCGAAGACCGACCACAACTCCTTCCTGGTGAAGGAGGGGCAGGACAAGGTCCTGGCGCCGTTCGTCAAGTCCGGCCGCGTGAAGGTCCTGCTCGAGGACTGGGCCGACGACTGGAAGCCCGAGAACGCCAAGAAGATCATGAACGCCGCGCTGACGCGCTTCGGCCACGGCCTCGACGCGGTGCTGGCCGCCAACGACGGCACGGCCGGCGGCGCGATCCAGGCGCTCAGCGAGGAGGGCCTGGCCGGAAAGGTCGCCGTCGCCGGCCAGGACGCCGAGCTCGTCGCCTGCCAGCGCATCGCGGCGGGCACGCAGACGCTGACGATCTACAAGCCGGTCGCCCAGGAGGCCGACGCCGCGGTCGACGCGGCGCTCCGGATGATGGGCGGGCGCGCGGTGGTCGTCCGCGACTCGATCGGGACGGGCAAGGACGCGGTCCCCGCGATCATGCTCCAGCCGATCGCGGTCACGAGCGCGAACCTGCTCACGACCGTCGTCAAGGACGGCTACCACTCGTACGACGACGTCTACCGCGGCCTGCCGGCCGCCGAGAGGCCGCCGCGGCCGTGACCCCGGTCCTGCAGGCGCGCGGGGTCGTCAAGCGCTTCCCCGGGGTCGTCGCGCTCAAGGGCGTCGACTTCGACGTCTCGGCGGGAGAGGTCCACGCGCTCTGCGGCGAGAACGGCGCCGGCAAGTCCACGCTGATCAAGCTGCTGTCGGGCGTCCACCCGCACGGCGGCTACGAGGGGGAGCTCCTCGTCGACGGCCGGCCGGCCGCTTTCCGCGGCGTCGGCGACGCGCAGGGCGCCGGGATCGCGGCGATCGCGCAGGAGCTGGCGCTGGTGCCGGCCCTGAGCGTCGCCGAGAACGTGCGCCTCGGCGACTGGCCCTCGCGCCGCGGCCTGATCGACTGGGGCGAGGCGCGCCGCGACGCGCGCGAGTGGCTCGGGCGCCTGGGCCTCGACGTCGATCCGGACCTCCCGGTCGAGCGCCTCGGCGCCGGCCAGCGCCAGCTCGTCGAGATCGCGAAGGCCCTGCGCCTGCGCGCGCGCGTGCTGATCCTCGACGAGCCGACGGCCGCGCTGGCCGAGGCCGAGGCGCGGCGCCTGATCGCCCTCGTGCGCCGCCTGCGCGGCGAGGGGATCGCGATCGTCTACATCTCGCACCGCCTCGAGGAGGTCTTCGAGGTCGCCGACCGCGTGACGGTCCTGCGCGACGGCGCGACGGTCTCGACGCGGGCGGTCGCGGAGACCGACCGCGCGGCGCTGATCCGCGACATGGTCGGCCGCGAGCTCGGCGACCTGTACCCGCGGCGCGCGCCGCATCCGGGGGACGTGCGCCTGGAGCTGAGGGGCGTGAGCGCCGAGGGCCCCGGCGGCGCGGTGCGCGCGATCGAGGACGTCTCGTTCGCGGTGCGCGCCGGCGAGGTCGTCGGCATCGGCGGGCTGATGGGCGCCGGGCGCACCGAGGTGCTGATGCACCTGTACGGCGCCTGGGGCCGGCGGACCGGGGGACGGGTCCTGCTCGACCGCGAGATCCTCGACGCGCGGACTCCCTGGGAGGCGCTGGGCGCCGGCCTCTCCCTCGTCACCGAGGACCGCCGCCGCTACGGGCTGATCCTGGACCGGCCGGTCGGCTTCAACCTGTCGCTGTCGACCCTCAAGGACCTGCGGCGGCGCGGGCTCATCGACGAGCGCGCCGAGAGCGCGCTCAACCAGCGCGACGTCGACGAGCTGAGAATCAAGACGCCGAGCCTCGCCGCCCGCGTCGGCGGGCTGTCCGGCGGCAACCAGCAGAAGGTCCTGATCGGGCGCGCGCGGCGCTCGGCGCCGAAGGTCCTCCTTCTCGACGAGCCGACGAAGGGCGTCGACGTCGGCGCGAAGGTCGAGATCTACGAGCGGATCAACGCGCTGACCGCGAAGGGGCTG
This sequence comes from Elusimicrobiota bacterium, assembly GCA_028869495.1. Taxonomy (GTDB): domain Bacteria; phylum Elusimicrobiota; class Elusimicrobia; order UBA1565; family UBA9628; genus GWA2-66-18. The sequence goes on from JAGWRY010000157.1 coordinate 2,825, forward strand.
GCCGTCGTGCTGGTCTCGAGCGAATTGCCCGAGCTGATCGGGATGTCGGACCGGATCGTGATGATGCGCGGCGGGCGCGTCGCCGGGGAGTTTTCGCGCGCCGAGGCGACGCAGGAGCGGCTGATCGCGGCCGCGCTCGGGCAGAAGGAGGCGGCATGAGCGGCACGAAGGGGATCGGACGGGAGGCCCTGCGCGAGTGGTCGGCGGCGCTGGCGCTGGCGGCGATCGTCGCGACGTTCGCGGTCCTCGCGCCGGACTTCCTCGGCGCGCGCAACCTGTCGATGCTCGCGATCGAGCTGTCGAACACCGCGATCCTGGCGCTGGGCATGCTCCTCGTGATCCTGCCCGGGCACATCGACCTGTCGGTCGGCAGCGGCGTGGGCCTGATCGGCGGCGTCGCCGCGGTGCTGGTGACCCGCTGGGGCTGGCCGGCCGTCGGCGCGATGGCCGCGGCGGCCGCGCTGGCGCTGGGCGTCTGGTGGCTGATGGGCAAGCTGATCGTCTCCCAGCGGATGCCGTCCTTCATCATCACGCTCGGAGGGCTCCTCGCCTTCAAGGGCCTGTTCTGGCTCGTGATCCAGGACGCGACGGTGCCGGTCTCGCCGGCGGGCGCGCCGAACCTGTACGCGCGGCTGACGACGACCTACCTGCCGCCCTGGGCGGGCTGGGCGCTGGCGGCCGGCGCGGCCGCCTGGCTGATCGGCGGCTGGGCCCTGCGCGCGCGCCGGGCCGAGAGCGACGGGACGCCCTACGACGCGGAGCTCGGGTTCCTGAAGGCCTTCCTCGGCGCCCAGCTGGCGGTCCTCTTCGTCGCGGTGATGAACGGCTTCCGCGGCGTGCCCCTGCCGACGCTCCTGCTGGCCGCGAGCTACCTGGCCGTCTCGACGCTGACCGAGCGCACCGCCTTCGGCCGGCGCCTCTACGCGATCGGCGGCAACGCGGAGGCGGCGCTCTTGGCCGGCATCGACGTGGACGCGACCGTGATCCTGGCCTTCGCGGCGATGGGCGCGGCGGTCGCCGTCACCGGCTTCCTGCAGACCGCCTACGCGGGCGCGTCGACGACGACGGTCGGCGACCTGATGGAGCTCGACGCGATCGCGGCCTGCGTGATCGGCGGCACCAGCCTGATGGGCGGGCGCGGCGACGCGCGCGGCGTCCTCTTCGGCGCGCTGATCATGACGGCGCTCCTCAACGGGATGACCTTGATGGCGGTCTCGCCCGAGATCAAGTACGTGACGCGCGGCGTCGTCCTGGCGCTGGCGGTCTGGCTCGACACGCGCCTGTCGAAGCCGGCATGAGCCCGCCCCTCGTCTGGACCCTGACCGCCGTCCTGGTCCTGCTGGGCCTGGCCGGGGCCGTCGCGCCGGGCCTGCCCGGCGCGCTCCTGATCTTCACGGCCGCCCTCGTCGACTGGTTCTTCCTGCCCCACAGCGTCTCGGTCGCGACCTTGTGGGTGCTCGCCGTCCTCTGCGCGCTCTCGCTGGTCTCGGACTGGGCCGGGGCGGTGCTCGGCGCCAAGGCCTTCGGCGGCACGCGCTGGGGCCTGGCCGGGGCCGTCGTCGGCGCGGCCGCCGGCCTGCTCTTCGGCCTGGCGGGACTCCTCGCGGGCGCGGTGCTGGGCGCCGCGGCGGCCGAGGCCGTCTTCGCGGGCCGCTCGGGGAAGCGCTCCCTCAAGGCGGGCCTGGGCGCGGCGCTGGGACTCCTGGCCGGGACGCTGGCCCGCGTCGCGATCGCGCTGGCGATGACCGCCTGGCTCGCCGCCGACCTGATCCTGCGCCGCGTGTGATCGTTGCGGGATCGGCCGCGCGACGCGGCGTCTAGTCACGCGCTAGGGCGGCCTTGCGTTAGGCGGATCGACGGCGAAGGTCGGGAAAACCTGAGCCCCTGCCGGGAGGCGGGAGCTCTTGCTTTGGCGGGGAAGGGGGGTTACGCTGAGCGGTGATGAGCGGCCCGGCGGATTTTCGCGCTAAAAATTCCTACTTCGTCACCAGATTTCAAGCACGACTCTCCGTGGGAGGCATGCACATTTATTACCGGAATTAAAAAGAGTGAATCGTTAGATATCAACTCGAAGATCCATTCAAAGCGCTCGGATTAACTAAAAACCATGAAACCTTACTTCCCCGTAATCCTCTTGTTGGGATTGCCCATAAGTGTTTGTGCGCGCTTCGATTACAAATTGCCGACAGACTACCCTGATTATCAATATCTAAAGGGAGAGTGCGAGCACTTTCGTTCGTCCTGCGTTGTTGATCTGACAGCGGCGCAGGATTCCGGCCGTTGTACAGTGCATATGACGGAGACTCTGCGGAACAGACGCACGCTGTCGGATGTGTTCAATGAGGTGGCTCGGCAGTGTGGCGGTTTCGTGTGGATGCGGCAGCATGATGTCTACGTGTTTGAACCCAGGAACCCGAAGTTGAGTCGTTTGCAAACTGTTGTGGGTCCGATCAGCCGAAAAGCAACGCCGAGTATGCTGCTTGCGAAGTTGAGCAGCGCGGCAGATCTTCTTCCACTCGGCCTAGTTGGAGGGGGGCCCGCAGGGCCTCGGTACCCCATGCCGCGTCCGCGCAAAACGCGATTCCATCTCGGGCGCGCCACTCTGCGTAATTGTCTCATAGAGGCCGCACGACAAGCCGATCCTTCAATTTGGATCGTACGTCAAGTAATTCCTGGACGGTATGACACTTATGCTGCCTATGTTGGTCCCCCTCGCTCAAGGAGGGGGGTCAATGAACATCGGACAGTTTTGCGGACGCCGCGGAGAACAGGAGACGCGAAGACTTCACGCGATCGACCTACGCGTAGCCGATAACTGGTCATTGTGTAAGAGGGCCTCGTCCGGTATCAGCCCAGCAAAACGAGCGGAGGGCCGGCGTACCTGGAGTGGGGCGGAGCCGAGTTCGTTGGGCGGATGGCGGCGCTGGTGCCGCCTGCGCGCAAACACGTAGCGAGGTATTACGGTGCGCGCGCCTCGGAATCCTGTCCCCGATCGCTGCGGCCGTCTCGGACGCAGCGGCCCTCAGCCGGGAGTCGCGCGAATCGTCGCCAGCGGCAGGCAGTTGATGCTGACGCCGCCGGTCGCGGACGTGGCCACGAAACAGGCCGTCTTCCGGTAGCCGACGAGGTAGACGTCCGCGGCGGGGTTGCGCGCGATCAGGCGCATCGGAACCTGCCCGCCGGCGTCGGGCATGGCGGCGCGGGCGCGCGTCGAGAGGCTCGCGACGACGGTCGCGGCAGAGGCGAGCACGACGGCGGCGCAGGCGAGGACGAGGAGCTTGTCTTTCATGCGGCCACTGTAGCCCAATGGCTCTTGCGCTGTCAATTCTTCGCCCCCTCCGAGGGCCGCAGCGCGCATCCGCGCGCGGCCTTTTGCTAGTCTTTGCTCCTCGTGCGGCCGTCCGCGCGGGGGAGGCCGTCATGAGCGTCCCGATGTTCCGCGGCAAACGAAGCCTGGGCCTGCGCCTCTGGCACTGGGCGAACTCCCTGGCGATCGCGGGGATGGTCGCGACGGTCTTCCTGCGCGACGAGCTGATCGACGTGCGCGGGCACGTCCGCATGATCCGGGAGGCTCTGGGCCCGGCGGTCACCGCCGACCAGGCGCGCGGGATCGCGATGAGCTACAAGGACGCCCTCTGGCATTGGCACGTGGACCTGGGCCTGGTCCTGGTCGCCCTGCTGGCCGGCCGCTTCGTCGTCGAGCTGTTCGTCCCCAAGGGGACGGGGCTGTGCGCGAAGATCAAGGGCGGCCTCGCGAAGGGCGACTCCGAGTCGCGGATGTTCGCGGCCGTGAAGCTCTCCCACGCGCTGTTCTACCTGGGCCTGGCCGCGATCCTGGCCACCGGGCTGACCCTCGCCTACGGCGCCTCCTGGGGGGTCTCCGATCCCGTGCGGCACGTCGTCCACTCGATCCACGAGGCCCTGATGTACGCGATCCTGGCCTTCGCGGCCGCGCACGTGATCGGGGTGGTCCGCGCCGAGAAGACGACGGACCCGGGGCTCGTCTCCGACATGATCCACGGCGGCTGACGCCGCCGGCCCGCCGTCAGGGCCGCGGGTCGTCGCGGCGGCGCCGCTCGGCCTCGGCCGTCGAGGCGTCGCGCACGCAGTTGCGCCCGTCGCGCTTGGCCTGGTAGAGGTTCATGTCGGCGCGGTGCAGCAGCGCGGCCGGGCTCTCCTCGGCGGCGCCGTCGAAGGTCGCGACGCCGATGCTGGCCGTCGTCAGGTAGCCGTTCTTCGCGATGCCGGCGCGCACGCGCTCGGCGACGTGGCGCGCGGTCGGGCCGTCGGCGCCGGGCATCACGACGACGAACTCGTCGCCGCCGTAGCGGCCGAGGATGTCGTGCGAGCGCACGCGCGCCGAGATCGTCTCGGCGGTCTCCTTGATCACGCGGTCGCCGAACAGGTGGCCGTGGCTGTCGTTGACGCGCTTGAACTCGTCGAGGTCGAGGATCAGGACCGACAGCGGGACCTTCTCGTTGAGCGCGCGCTGGATCTCGAGCTCGAGGACCTCGTACAGGTAGCCGTGCGTGTAGGCGCCGGTCAGGGAGTCCGTGACCGAGCGCAGGTGCAGCTCGTCGACGCGCGCCGACAGCAGGCGGTTGCCGACCTTCAGGCGCTCGGAGCGCAGGCCGATGACGTAGCCGAAGAGCACGAAGGAGATCACGGTGCCGATCCCCATGTACAGGTAGAAGACCTCGTTGTCGTGCAGCTCGTACTGCATCCAGTAGAGCCGGAGCTGGGGGGCGGCCAGCCAGTAGCGCAGGACGAAGGCGCCGACCGGCGAGCCGAGCCCGAGCGCGGCTCCGAGCGCCGGGAACAGGTAGTAGTGCGGCAGGCCGCGCCAGAACGAGCGCGGGGAGTCGGAGCGGCGGCGGCGCAGGACCATCGCGCGCGTCAGCCGAGCTCGTCGGCGTTGCGCGCCCACAGCAGCCGCGCCGCGGGCGCGGTCTCGACGGCGACGAGCCCGGCCGGGCGCAGGTCGAAGAGCTGGCGCGTCAGCAGGGCGGCCAGCTCGCCGAGCTGGGGCTGGTGGCCGACGGCGAGCACCTCGTCGGCGTCCGCCGCGCGTTCCGACAGCGCGGCCAGGACCTCCTCGGCGGGCCGCGTGTTGTCGAGCGCGGCGAGGACCTCGGCCGGGACCGCGAGCTCGGCCGCCGCGGCGCCCGCGGTCTGGACCGCGCGCACGAGGGGCGAGTGCAGGATCAGCGCGGGACGGCCGCCGCGCCGCTTGAGTTCGGCCGCCATGCGGCGCGCGTCGGCCCTCCCGCGCTCGGACAGGGGGCGCAGGGCGTCCGACTTCACGCCGGACTCGGCGGTCGTCGGCGCGTGCCCGTGGCGCATCAGATACAGCTTCTTCATCGGGCGAGACTCTAGCAAATCAGAAGAACGAGTCGAACGAGCCCCAGAAGCCCTCGAGCAGGCGCTCGGGCCACGGGCGGCGGCGCCAGTGGTCGAAGGTGACCTCGCGCGAGCCCTGCAGGCCCAGTTCGAAGCGCTCGGCGAGCTCGCTCGCGAAGCCCCGGTCGAGGACGTTCAGGTTCGCCTCGAGGTTGAAGCGCAGGCTCCGGTGGTCGAGGTTCGCGGTGCCGACCGAGCACCAGAGGCGGTCCACGACGACGGCCTTCGCGTGCATCATCGTCCCCTGCCACTCGAAGATCCTCACGCCGCGCGACAGCAGCGCGCCGTACTTCGCGCGCATCGCCCAGGCGATCGATGGGATGTCCGAGACGCCCGGGACCAGCACGCGCACCGAGACGCCGCGCCGCGCGGCGCGCGTCAGCTCGCGGCGGATGCGCCAGCCGGGCAGGAAGTACGCGTTGGCGATCGAGACCTCCTCGCGCGCGGCGCGCAGGGCGTTCGCGTAGGCCTGGCGGATCACGAAGCGCTTGATCAGTTCGTCGTTGGCCGCCAGGCGCGCGGGCGTCGGACCGTGGCGCGCGAGCGGGTCGCCGGCCGACTCGAACCAGCGCCCGGTCTCCTTGAACCAGACCGCGCGGAACAGGCGGTCGAGGTCGTAGGCGGCCGGCCCCTCGACGCGGACGTGCGCGTCGCGCCAGTCGCCGCCGCCGAGGTCGGCCGAGACGTTCTCGTCGGAGACGTTCATCCCGCCGACGAAGCCGACGCGGCCGTCGCAGACCAGGATCTTGCGGTGGTCGCGGCGGTTCCAGGCCCAGCGCGACCGCCAGGGCGCGACCGGGTGGTACTCGAGGGTCTGCACGCCGGCGTTGCGCATCAGGGTCAGCAGGGCGGGGTCGAGGTCCAGCGAGCCGACCGAGTCGTAGATCAGCCGCGCGCGCACGCCCTGGCGCGCCTTGCGGGCCAGCAGCTCGGCGAAGGTGCGGCCCGTCAGGTCCGAGCCGAAGATGTAGGTCTCGAGGTGGACGCTGCGGCGCGCGTCCTCGATGGCCTCGGCCATCGCCGGATAGAGCTCCGAGCCGCGCACGTAGAGCGCGAGCTTGTTCCCCGGCACGTACTGCGCCGCGTCCCAGGAGAAGTCGCCGGAGCCCGGCTTGGGCCTTTGCAGGAGCTTGGAGACTCGCGGCAGGCGCGGACGCGGCATCCCGCGATGTTACCAAAACGCCGCGGCGCGGAGCCCGCTCCCCGTTCGCGGACTCCCGCGTTCCGCTCAAGGGGCCGCCGTCCGATCCCAGCCCCGTCGGGATCGCTCGGGTTTGACCCTCGCTCGGGGTCGCTCGGCGGCGGACGGCGGAATCGGGCGACCCGCCGTCCTCGCTCCACGTCCCGCCGGGGCTGGGATCGGACGGCGATCTCTCGGAGCGGCCGGCCGATTTCCTCTTCGCCCCGTTTTCGCCGACCAGCCGTTCGTCGCGTCTTTCGGCGGGATGTGTCGAGC
>JAGWRY010000158.1 GCA_028869495.1 Elusimicrobiota bacterium
CCGGAGGCGGCCTGGATCGCGCGCCGCCTGGCCGCGCTCGGCCGCCCGCGCCCGTCCCGCGCGCTGACCAGCATCATCGTCCCCTGCTACAACGGCCTGCGCTACACGCGCGAGTGCCTGGAGTCCGTCGCGCGCCATACCCCCGTCCCGCACGAGGTGATCGTCGTCGACAACGCCTCGACCGACGGGACCGCCGAGTGGGTCCGCCGTCGCCCGCGCGTGCGCCTGATCCGCAACGCGACGAACCGCGGCTTCGCGGCCGCGATCAACCAGGGCATGCGCGCCGCCCGCGGCAGCCGCCTGCTCTGGCTCAACAGCGACGCCGTCGTCACGCCCGGCTGGCTCGAGCGCCTGCTCGCCTGCGCGGACCGCGCGCCGTGGATCGGCGCGGTCGCCCCGTGCACCGACGAGATCGACGGCCCCCAGCGCGTGCCGGCCCCGGCGTTCGCCTCCGCGCGCGACCTGGACCTGTTCGCCCAGGCCTGGGCCCTCAAGAACGACGGGATCGGCGAGGGGGTCGCGCGCCTGACCGGCTTCTGCTTCCTGCTCAAGCGCGAGGCGATGGACCGGGTGGGCCTGCTCGACGAGCGCTTCGGCGTCGGCACCTACGAGGACTTCGACTACTGCCTGCGCCTGCGTCAGGCGGGCTACGACCTGGTCGTCGCGCGCGACGCGTTCGTCCGCCACCACGGGCACAAGACCTTCGGCGGCTTCGAGGCGATGGCCGCGCGCGCGGCCGCCAACCGCGAGCTCTTCCTCGACAAGTGGTGCCGCCAAGCGATGACCTTCCTGGACGACTTCAACTCCGTCGCCGCCGACACGGCCGCCTGATGGCGGCGGCGGCCCGGGCCCGCGCGGGATCGGCGCCGGCCGGCTCCGGCCCGTCCGCCGCGCGCGTCGCCGCCCTGCTCGCCCTCTTCGTCGGGGCCGTCGCGCTCTACGCCAGCACGCTGAAGGACCCTCCGGTCTGGGACGACCACACCTTCGTGTTCGGCCAGCCGTTCCTGCTCGACTGCCGCAACCTCTCGAAGGTCCTGTCCCCGCTCGACTACGTGCGCGTCCTGCCGGAGCGGAACTCCGCGCGCCCGGTCTGGCAGGCCTCGATCCTCGCCGACACCTGCCTGGGGGGCGGCGACATCCGCGTCTATCGCCTGACCAGCGCCTACTGGCACGCGCTGGGCGCCGTGCTCGTCGCGGCGCTGGGCTGGGCGCTGACCGGGTCGTTCGCGCCGGGCCTGGCGGCGGGGATCCTCTTCGCGGCCGACCCCCTGCACACGGAGCCGGTCGACATCCTCACCTTCCGGACCGACCTGCTCGCGCTGGCCTTCATGATCGGGACGATCCTCCTCTGGCGCGAGGGTTGGGCCCGCGCGGGCCGCCGGCGCGCCGCCCTGCTGGCGGCCGCGGCGCTGGCCGCGGCGCTGGCCCTGCTCTCGAAGGAGACCGCGGTCGTGCTCCCGCTCCTGCTCCTGCTGTCCGACGCCCTGTTCCCGCCGCCCGCCGCCCCGGCCCGCGCGCGCCGCTGGGGGAGCTTCGCCGTCTGCTCCGCGCTCGTGCTCGGCTATCTGGTCTTCCGCGCCCCGCGCTCGGGCTACGTGACCGCCGGCCACTCGGACTTCTTCAGCGAGGTGCGCGAGACCGTCCCGCTGCCGGGCTCGCGCGCGCAGCAGGGGTTCGTCCGGCCGCCGGAGCTCCCGCGGCCGCAGGACCCTCCGTGGAGCCGCGTCTATCGCGACCCCGCCGCCCGCTTCCTGACGATGTCGCGCGTGTTCGCGTCCTACCTGCGCCTGCTCGTCTGGCCCCATCCCCTTCAGGGCGACTACGCGCCGCGGGTCGTCGACTCCTGGACGGACCCGGGGGCGCTCGCGGGCTGGCTCGGCTGGCTGGCGGTCCTGGCGGCGGCCTGGCTCCTGCGACGCCGCGCGCCGCTGGCCTCCTTCGGGCTGGGCTGGGCGGCGATCACGCTCCTGCCGGTCAGCAACCTGATCGCGATCTACAATCTGCAGGCGGACCGCTACCTGTACGCCCCGTCGGCCGGCGTCTGCCTTGCGGCCGGGGCCCTGCTCTGGGCCTGGGGGC
>JAGWRY010000159.1 GCA_028869495.1 Elusimicrobiota bacterium
CCGTGCGCACGAGGCAGGTTTCCCTTCCCGGGATCGAGACGAGCGCGGCGCCCGGAGGCAAGCCTTTGATCTTATTGGGGTGAATGCGGAACCGCTCGACCGCCCGCCTTGAGCGTTCGCCCGTGCGGGCGTCCCCGAGGAATCCGCGCGTGATGCGTTCCGTGTCCACGACGCCGGCCTCGGTTCCCAGCGTGGCCGCCCAGAACTCGGCGTCCTCGGGGTCGGGAGCCCGGAAGCAGACCTTGCAGCCCGACGTGTTGTTGAACACGGCGGACTCGAAGGCGTCGGCGTCCATTCCCTGGATGCGCTTGAGCTGCCCCAAGTCCTGGTGCGACAGGACCGTGCGCATCCGCGCGGAGCCGACCGTCGCCACGAAGGAGGCGAACGCCGGGGTGGCGAACTCCGCGAACTCGTCGAGGACGACCGTCGCGGGATCGGGCTTGACCGCGGCGCGCTGACGCGAGGCCGCGACGGACAGGAGTCCCGAGATCACCATGCGCCCCAAGGGGTTGGCGAGGACCTGCAGGTGCCCCACGGGCACCGCGAAGTAGACCGCCTGCCCCCGGGCGAAGGCGTCCTCCAGGCGAATCTCCGGGGAGTAACTGTTGAGGAGCGCTCCCAGCGCGCCCGTCGTCCAAGGACGCAAGGCGGAGGTCAGCGAGCTCGTGTCCTCGTTGGCCCGGAACTCGGCCGCGGCGAGGTCCACGAGCTTCGCGTCGCCGCAGAGGTCGAACGCCTTCGCCCGCGCGTCGGGGAAGGCGAAGTAGTCGTAGCAGTCGCGCAGGGTGAAGGCCCGCCCGGTGGCGCAGAAGACCTCGGCCATGCTCTGCACCTTGGCGTAGTCCACGCCGCGGTAGTAGTCCTGTCCCTCGCCGGAAGAGGTCGGCTCGCGGCCGATGGCCCGCGCCACCTGGTTGGCCAGCGCCGTCGCGTCCTGGCCGGCGACCGGGCGGATGGGGTTGAAGGTCATGGACCGCGGATCCTGCGGGTTGAAATAGCGGACGCCGGCCAGCCTTCCGCATCGCCCGGCCGCCTTCAGGAACTGGTCGAAGTCGCCCCGGTCCCCCTTCGCTTCCATAAAGAAGACCGGCAGTCCGCCGGCCATGTCCTGCGCGGCCAGCGCCAGGAGGAGTTGGGACTTCCCGGACCGGGTCGGTCCCACGATCTGCATGTGCCCCTCGCGCTCGCGTGGGAGGACGCAGACGGCGCGCCCGGAGCGCGTCACTCCCAGGAGGGTCCCCGCCCCCGGGCCTTGCTCTCCCAGGGCGGACTCGAACGCCGCGTCGATCCGCGTCCCTTCATCGGGCACCTCGCGTTCGACCTCTGCGGAGCCGCGATTCGCCCCCGCCGCGCCGAGGCCCGCGGCGATTCCCATCGCGGCCGAAGCCGCGCTCCACGCCGACCGCGCCGCTTCGCGGTGCATGACGAGCCAAAGCCGAACACCTGGAAGGCTGCGCGCCAGCCCCGAGAGCGCGACCCACGGAAGCCGCATGAGGAAAGCCGCGACCGCCAGTCCGGACAGCGCCCCGCCCAGGAGCCGGAACTCCGTCTTCAGCAGAACCGAACCGCCGACGAGCAGGGACAGCGCAACGAGGAAGAATGGGATGCTCATCGCGCCGGCACCGCCTCGGAGAGGATCGGAACCCCCCGTCCCAGATGAATCGCGGGCTCCTCGTCCGCCGCGCAGACGAAGGGGGCGCGTCCCGCGGTCCGACGGAAATCCGCCAGGGAGCAGGCGTAGACGAAGGACGCGCGGTGCCGGCGGGCGTGGCGCAGGATGCAGCCGACCCCCGTGGGCCAGGCCGTCAGGTAGAGGACGGCCCCGCCGGGCGGCATGCGGCGGCGATAGCCTTCGAAGATGTCCTCGTAGCGCCCTTCCGACTTCTGCCCCATCTCGATCTCCACGGCCTTGGGGCGGCGGCGGTCCACGATCCAGAGGTCCGACCCGCCCCGCTCGGGAGCGCGGGCCCGCCCGCCGCGGCCGGTCCATTGAAAGCGCTCGCGCTCCGAGCGCACGTCCAGGCCCAGCAGCTCCGTCATGACCAGCCCGGCCGCGGCCGCCGTCAGCTCGTGGTCCAGCAGGGACTCCTCGATCGAGTCGCGGTAGCCGGCCAACCGCGCCAAGCCGCCGCGATGGAGGAGCTCGTGGCCGCGCGCGGCCAGGGTGTAGGCCTTGCGGTGGTTCACGAAGACATGGCCGCGGATGCAGCCCTGGGACTCCAAGCGAACCAGACGTTTGAAGAGGCGCGTCCAGTAGAGCCGGCGGTCCATTTCGTTGAAGAAGAGATCGGTCCTCTCGGCGGCCGGAGCATCCTCGGCCGCCAGGCCGTGGAGCTGACCGACGCCCAAGACGCCCCAGACTTCCAGCGCCGCGAGAATCTTCATGTCCCGCGCCGTCAGGGGGATTTCTTCGTGCCGATGCGCCTGGTTTTGCTCGTTCATCATCTCCGTTTGTCCGTCGTCTCAGTCTCCCGATCGTTTGTCCGTTGTCTTTCCGTTTCTGTTTTTTCTGTTTCCCTTGTTCTCTGTGCTTTTCCTGTTCTCACTCACATCTGGTTTTGCTGCTTTCTGCCCACCACCCTCCCGACCACTCACACCCAACCCGTCGTTGGGGGTGAGTGGTCGGGAGGCGAAATCGGCGCCAGCCGATTGAGAGGTGGGCGCTTTCGGCAGCAAAACCCTGAACAATCCGCGTCACGCCCTCCCCGCACCCCCTGTCCACCACGACGGACACCCCAGCGGACGCCCCCTGCGCTACTCCGCGCCGCTGAGGCCCTTGGCGTAGGCGTGGATCGCCTCCGAGATCAGCCGGTCGCGCGGCACGTCCTCCCCCGTCTGCTTCATCCTCTTGAACCACGCCCTCATGAGGGTTTCCACGTCCGAGTTCGTGAGATTGACGGCGAGCGAGATCGTCTTGGGCGGCCGGCCGCCGCGGACTTCCTTGCCTCCCGGCTCCTGAGTTTCCGGCGTCTCCATGAACGGTTCCCCCCTGTTCGGATTCGAGTTTCGTAGTGCGGAAGCGGGCGGGTGGGGTCTCATGCGCCCCGAGTTTTGCCTGACTGGCGACCAGGCCGCCCTGCACCCCCTATTCGCGCGCACCCCTCGATTCCGCACACTTCTCGGCCAGAGGGCGCGCCCATTTCCGGCGCTTGATGTAGCGCCACCGGGGGTCGCGCAAGGCGGATTCGACCTCGCGCTCCCGCGTCCGCAGATCCTCGCGGGCGATGAGAACGTCCAAGGGGTCCCGATCGTCCGCGCGCGAGGACGAGGGCTCGACCGCGACGCAATCGACCCCCTCCACCCCCCAGGCGCACTCCTCGATGCTCAGCATCCGCGGCGTGATATGCCGCTCCAGCGAGGATTCCCGCCGTCGCTCCCGGGCCATCCTCCGCCGCCGGTCGGCGATGTTGGATTTGAGGGCCCGATAGAAGTGGTCCCGGTCGGTCTTGCCTTCCAGGAACTCGCGGAAGGTCTCGCTGACCACGTCCTCGGCGTCGGCGGTGCTTCCCAGCATCGCGGCGGCGCGCGCGAGGGCGGTCTTGTGCTCCGCGCGGAAGAACTCCTCGAGCGCGGAGCGCTCCTCGAGCTCGCGGAGCACCCTCAGGCCCGATCTCGCGGCGACGGGGGTGAAGCTTGCGGCGATGTGGCGGCAGTTGGACGGCAGTGCGGCTGAGGCGGTCGGCATCATGGTGGCCTCCTATTGCCACTCAAGCCGCCGGTCCTCGGTAGGCCGTCTGTGTAGGTTCGCCCTCCTTTGGCCCGGAGGGCGGGGCTTAGATCGTCAGGTGGCCGGCGCCCTTAGTTCGACGCCGGGTTCTTCCAGTTGAACCAGGACGGGCTCCCCGTCCCGGAAGTGGACCTCGGGGATCAGCACTTCCCCGGCGCCGCGGCAGAACTCCATGAAGGCGCGCCAGCGGTCGCTGACGCCGGGCTTGGCGCGTCCGGCGGGAGTGCCAAAGGCTCGCGTATGCCGGACTCTTTCGAACGATACCACGGCGCCGGACGCGATGCGAACGTCGTAGATCTTCCCGTGAGGGAAGCGGTCTCGGACCAGTTCCTGGAAGCGAATCCAGAGAGGTTCCAGCGGCGCGTCGATGGGATACGTCATGTCTGCCTCCAGAGCGCGGGACTGCGGCCCGGCTTCGGAGGACAGAATATCAGCCG
>JAGWRY010000001.1 GCA_028869495.1 Elusimicrobiota bacterium
CCGCGCCCGAGCCGGAGCCCCTGCGCGCGCCGCCCGGCTCGCCCGCGGAGCTGATCACCGCGCGCGCCGCGCACTGGGCGGCCGCGATGGGCGCGACCTACGGACGCGTGCGCGTGAAGGACCAGCGCACGCTGTGGGGCTCGTGCACGCCGCGCGGCGACCTGAACTTCAACTGGCGCCTGACGCTGGCCCCGTCCGAGGTGCTCGACTACGTCGTGATCCACGAGCTCGCGCACCGCTTCGAGATGAACCACTCGCGGCGCTTCTGGGCGGTCGTCGCGCGCCACTGTCCGGAGCACCGCACGCGACGGCGCTGGCTGAGGAAGAACGGCGAGGCGCTCTACCGGGCGCCGCGGCCGGGGCCCTAGGCCCCGCGCGCGAGGGCTTCGAGGATCGCGTCGGCGTCGGCGGGCGTCAGCCCGCAGAGCCACTCGCCGTCCGGATAGACGAAGGCGTTCGGGCCCTTCTCGCAGAGGTCCAGGCAGCCCGAGCGAGCGACGCGCACCTTGCCCTTGAGGCCTAGGCGCTTGACGCCGGCCTTCAGGGCCTCGCAGAGCTCGACGCCGCCTCGCCCGGGGTTGCCGCAGGAGGTCCGGCCGTCCGCGCGCGCGTGCGTGCAGACGAAGACGGTGCGGCGGTAGGGGACGGGCGCTTTCTTCACGGGTCGGGCGCGTCCGCCGCCGGCTCCGACGGGGGTCGGAGCCGGCGGACGGCCCGCTTCAGCCGAGGTTCTTCGCGGCGAAGTCCCAGTCGATGACGTTCCAGAACGCCTCGACGTACTTCGGGCGGGCGTTGCGGTAGTCGATGTAGTACGCGTGCTCCCAGACGTCGATCGTCAAGAGCGGCGTCTGGCCCTTCGTCAGCGGGTTCTCCGCGTTCGGGGTCGCGACGACGGCGAGCTTGGCGCCGTCCTTGACCAGCCAGGCCCAGCCGGAGCCGAAGTGGCCGCCCGCGGCGTCGGTCATCTGCTTCTTGAACGCGTCGAAGCTCCCGAAGGAGCCCTTGATCGCGTCGCCGAGCCTGCCGCCGGGCTGGCTGCCGCCGGCCGGCTTCATCGAGCGCCAGTAGAACGTGTGGTTCCAGACCTGGGCCGCGTTGTTGAAGATCGCGTTCTTCTTGTCGGCGGGCAGGCTCTCGCGGCCCTTGATCAGGTCCTCGAGCGACTTCGACGCGAGGGGCGTGTTCTCGACCAGGCCGTTGAGCTTGGTCACGTAGGCGGCGTGGTGCTTGCCGTAGTGGTAGTCGATGGTCTCCGCGCTGATGTGGGGCGCGAGCGCGTCCTTCTTCCACGGAAGATCGGGGAGCTGATGAGCCATGAGTCCTCCTTGAGGGTGAAGTCTGCCGCTATTCTGGCAAACTGGAGGGGCGCAAGGCGAGCGCCGGAGCGGCGCCGGTCAGCGGGAGGAGCCGGCCAGGAGGGCCGGCTCGTAGGCGCAGGACGGGTCCGTCGCCCAGGCGTCGCCGGTCATCGCCCAGGCCCGCGCGCGCGACCCGCCGCAGGCGCCGCGGTACTCGCAGGCCCCGCAGCGCCCGGTCAGCCGCTCGTGGTCGCGCAGGCCGACGAAGAGCGGGTCCTCGCGGTAGACCTTCGCGAGCCCCTCGCGGCGCACGTCGCCGCGGACCTCGGGCAGGAAGCCCGACGGGCAGATCCCGCCCAGGTGGTCGACGAACAGGAAGCCGTCGCCCGCGTTGACCGCGCGCGGCGGCAGGCGCAGGCCCGCGCGCACGCTGGCCGG
>JAGWRY010000160.1 GCA_028869495.1 Elusimicrobiota bacterium
CGATGACGGTCTCGAGCGGCGGCGAGCCGCCCGCCCCGCGGACGTAGACCGCGAAGCAGACCAGCCCGCCCAGGACCGCCGCCGCGCCCGCCGCCCGCCCCCACGGCGAGCGCCGCGCGCGCAGGCTCAGCAGGACGGGCAGGACGGAGAGGAACGCCGCCGCGGCGACCCAGTCCTGGACGACCGCCCCGCGCCACGGCCAGAGCGCGGCCGCCGCCGCGAGGACCCCGAACAGGACGTAGAAGGTCGTCCGCGAGCCGAGAGGAGCCGCCGGCGGCGGGGGAGGCGGCGTGAACGCGGCCGGCGCCGGGGACGCGGCCGGCGCGGGCGGCGGCTCGGGCCGCGCGTAGGCGGGCTTGAGGCGGAACGGCGAGCCGCTGACGTCGACGTCGAGCAGGAGGTCCTTCGACGCCAGCTCCTGGAGCAGGGCGCGGCCGTCGGCCGGCCGCGCCGCCGGGTCCTTGGACATCAGGCGAAGGATCAGCTCCGCCGCGCGGTCGGTGACCTCGGGGCGCTTCGCGCGCGGGTTCGGCGCGGCCTCGTCGCGGTGGCGCAGGAGGGCGTCGGCGGCGCTGCCGGGGAACGGCGGCTCGCCGGTCAGCGCGTAGTACCAGGTCGCGCCGAGCGAGTAGAGGTCGGCGCGCGGGTCCGGCGGAGCGCCGTAGCCCTGCTCCGGGGCCATGAAATGGAAGCTCCCGGCCGACGTCTCCGGAGCGGCGCCGACGGGGCCGGCCAGGCCGAAGTCGGTCAGCTTCGCGCCGCCGGCCGCCAGCAGGACGTTGCCGGGCTTGACGTCGCGGTGGACGAGCCCCGCCGCGTGCGCGGCGGCCAGCGCCCCGGCGATGTCGCGCACCGCCGCGAGCGCCTCCTTCGGCTCGAGCGGCCCCGCGCGCTCGACGCGCTCCTGCAGGCTCTCGCCGTCGACCCACTGCATGACGAGGTAGGCGACGCCCTTGTCCTCGCCGACCTCGTAGACGGCGACCGCGCGGGGGTCCTCGAGCTTCGCGGCCGCGCGCGCCTCGGAGAGCACCGCGGCGCGCGCGTCGGAGCCGCCCAGGGCCCGGTCGACGAGCTTGACGGCGACGGCGCGGTCGAGGGCGAGGTGGCGTCCCTTGTAGACGCGCCCCATCCCGCCCCGGCCGACCAGCTTCACCAGCCGGCAGGGGCCGAGCGTCGTCCCGACGAGAGGATCCGCTTCGGGCATCGCGCGAAGGATAACAGGCCCCCGGGCCCCGCGCAAGTCCGCGCGAGATGGCTATAATCTCCCGATGCGCGAGACCGGGTCGGACTGGCGGATCCCGCTCGGGGCCGGCGCGGCGCTCCTCGCCGCCCTGGGGGTCGCCCTGCGCCTCGGCGCCGAGTGGGACGCGCGCCTCGTCGTGCGCCCCGTCGACGGCCAGCTCCTGGCCGGCGACGCCTCCGACGACGGCGGCGGGACGGACGGGACCTTCCAGCGCCTGCGCCGCGCGGACGGCGAGCGCTCCGCCGAGTACGGCTTCACGAACTTCAACCAGGACCACATGGTGATCTCGTATCGGATCGCCGATTCCGCCTTCGAGCGCTACAACGACTCGTTCGGCTACCGCCCCGCCGACATCTCGGCGCTCGAGCGCCGGCGCGACGCCGAGATCCAGAGCTCCTACAAGAAGCTCGTCGCCGCGCACGGGACCCAGGCGCAGGTGAACGCGGCCGCCGCCGCCGCGGAGAGCGAGTACTCGGCCGCCCTGAACGCCTACCTGGAGTCGCGCGGCTTCGTCCTCGAGAAGGGCGGCGTCACGCGGGTCGACATGCCCGAGGTCGTGCGCACGAACGGGCCGCTGCTCAAGCCCCTGGCGGAGACCTTCGATCGGATCGCGACGAGCCGCGGCTACCGCTCGATGGACATCATCGGCGCCGTGCTGTCCTTCGTGCAGACGGCGCTGAAGTACCGGGAGCCGCCGGACGTCGTCGGCGGCAAGCACACCGGCGGGATCCTGCCGCCGATCACGACGGTCGTCAGCGGCTGGGGGGACTGCGACACGAAGACGGCGCTGGCCGCGTCGCTGCTGTCGAACTGGGCGCAGATGCGCATGGTCGGCGTCTCGGTCCCCGGCCACTACCTGATGGCCGTCCTGCAGATCCCGGACCAGGGCGATCTCTACGTGGAATACCAGGGCCTGCAGTACGTCCTGCTCGAGCCCGCCGGGCCGGCCTGGCTGCCGCCGGGCCAGGTCGCCGACACGACGTCGGCGCTCCTCAACGGCAGCGACGGCTACCGCATCTATCCGTTCTTTTAAGGAGGCTTCATGTTCGCGACGCGAGTGATCGTCAGCCTGTTCGACTTCCTTCTGATGGTGGTGATGTCGGCGTTCGTGATCGCGCTGACCTACCGCGTCTTCGTCAAGGCCAACCCGGACTTCGACATGGGCGCCGAGATCAAGAAGGGCAACGTCGCGAGCGGCATCCTGGTCGCGACGATCCTGCTGAGCGCGTCCTACATCCTGATGGCCGGGACCGACTCGTCGGTGCAGATGTTCCGCATGCACATGCTCGCCCCGTCGGCCGAGAACGAGAGCCTGCTCAAGATCTTCGCGCTGATCGTCGCGCACCTGACGGTCTCGATGGCGCTGGCGGTGGTCTCGATCTCGGTGACCCTGCGCATGTTCGGGCGGCTGGTGCGCGAGATGCAGTGCGGCCAGGAACTGCAGAAGGGCAACGTCGCGGTCGGGATCCTGCTCTCCGGGGTCGTGCTGGTCTCGTCGCTGTACGTCCAGAAGGGCGTCAGCGCCCTGTCGAAGGCCCTGACGCCCCAGCCGTCCATCGGCCGCATCCGCATCGCCAAATAAGTTACAATCGTCACAATGGCCGCGGAGGCGAAGCGCGTCTGGCGCGACAACTTCTCCGAGCTTAAGAAGCCGCTCGGGCGCGAGGAGGCCCGCGTCGAGGCCTCGCGGTGCCTGTACTGCTACGACGCGCCCTGCGTCGCCGCCTGCCCGACGCACATCGACGTCCCGCGCTTCATCCGGCAGATCGCCTCCGCCGACGTCCTCGGGGCCGGCGAGACGATCCTGGAGGCCAACGCCCTCGGCCACTCCTGCGCGCGGGTCTGCCCGGTCGAGGTGCTCTGCGAGGGCGCCTGCGTCTACCACGACTGGCAGGAGAAGCCGATCTCGATCGCCCGGCTCCAGCGGCGCGCGACCGACGCGGTCCACGCGGACGGCGAGCTCCCGTTCGAGCCGGGCCCCGACAACGGCCGCCGCGTCGCGATCGTCGGGGCCGGGCCGGCCGGCGCCGCCTGCGCGGCCTACCTGCGCCGCCTCGGCTACGCGGCGACGATCTTCGACCGGCGCCCGCTCCCCGGCGGACTGAACACCTACGGCGTCGCCGAGTACAAGATGGACCGGCGCACGTCGCTCGAGGAGCTGCGCCTGCTGTTCCGGCTCGGGGTCGGGGTCAAGAGCGGGGTCGAGGTGGACGGGACGCTCGCGGTCCGGCTCCTGAAGGACTTCGACGCGGTCTTCCTCGCGGTCGGGCTCGCCCGCGCGCGGCGCCTCGGTGTCCCCGGCGAGGACCTGCCCGGGGTCGTGGACGCGCTCGCCTTCATCGCGCGGGTCAAGGCGCGCGACCCGAAGGTCGTCGGCGCGAGCGCGGCGACGGTCGTGATCGGCGGCGGCAACACGGCGATCGACGCAGCCGCGCAGTCGGCGCGCACCGGCACGCCGAGCGTGACGCTCGCCTACCGGCGCGGGCGCGAGAAGATGTCCGCCTACGATTTCGAGGTCGCGCTCGCGAAAGGCGACGGAGTCCGGGTCCTGACCGATCTGGCGCCCCGGCGCGTGCTCGGCCGCCGGAAGGTCGAGGGGGTCGAATTCGTCCGCACGCGCGCCGTCGGCGGCAAGCTCGTCGCGGACAAGAGGCCCGTCGTCGTCGCCTGCGACCGCGTGATCGTCGCGATCGGGCAGGAGAAGGACCGCTCGGTCGCGGGGCTCTTCGGCGCGGCGCTGAACGCCGACGGCACGATCCGGGTCGACCCGGCGACCCTGCGCACGACGGCCGCGAAGGTCTTCGCGGGCGGCGACGCGGTCAACGGGGGCAAGGAGGTCGTCAACGCGGCCGCCGACGGCAAGCGCGCGGCCTGGAGCATCCACAAGACGCTCCGCCCGGACGCGGTGCCCGACGCCGCGAACGCGTACTGGGTCTCGACGATCGACGGACGGGTCGTCGCGCCGATCGTCGCCCGCGGGGGGACCTCTTCATGAAGACGCGGACCAAGCCGGACCTCTCGGCGGACTGCGCGGGAATCAAGTCCCCGAACCCGTTCTGGCTGGCCTCCGCGCCGCCGACGAACTCGGGCGCGCAGGTGATGCGCGCCTTCGAGTACGGCTGGGGCGGGGCGGTCTGGAAGACGCTCGGGCAGGACCCGCCGGTCGTCAACGTGACCTCGCGCTACGGGGCGATGGACCTGGGCGGGACGAAGATCGCGGGCTTCAACAACATCGAGCTGATCACGGACCGGCCGCTCGAGACGAACCTGCGCGAGATCTACGAGGTCAAGAAGCGCTTCGGCGACCGCGCGGTCGTCGCGTCCCTGATGGTCCCCTGCGAGAGAGCGGCCTGGCACGACATCGTCAAGAAGGTGCAGGACGCGGGCTGCGACGGGCTGGAGCTGAACTTCGGCTGTCCGCACGGGATGAGCGAGCGCGGGATGGGCGCGGCGGTCGGGCAGGTGCCCGACTACGTGAAGATGGTGACCGAGTTCGTGAAGGAAAAGGCGAAGGTCCCGGTCCTGGTCAAGCTGACGCCGAACGTCGCCGACGTCCGCTTCCCGGCGCGCGCGGCGAAGGCCGGCGGCGCCGACGGGGTCAGCCTGATCAACACGATCAACTCGCTGATGGGCGTCGACGTCGAGACTTTGGTCCCGAAGTTCGCGGTCGGCGGCAAGGCCGCGCACGGCGGCTACTGCGGCCCGGCGGTCAAGCCGATCGCCTTGAACATGGTCGCGCAGATCGCCAACGACGGGGAGACCCGCGGCCTGCCGATCTCCGGCATCGGCGGCATCTCGACCTGGTCCGACGCGATCGAGTTCATGCTGCTGGGCGCCGCGAACGTCCAGCTCTGCACGGCGGTCATGCACCACGGCTTCCGCATCGTCGAGGACCTGGAGGCGGGCCTGCGCGGCTGGATGAGGCGCAAGGGGTTCGCGAAGCTCTCCGACTTCGTCGGCCGCTCGGCGCCGGACATCGTCGAGTGGAAGCACCTGAACCTCCACCACAAGACCGTCGCCTCGATCGACAAGGAGTCCTGCATCGGCTGCGACGCCTGCTACGTCGCCTGCAACGACACGACGCACCAGTGCATCGCGGTCGACCGCCGCCGCGGCAACCGCAAGCCGCACGTCGTGACCGACGACTGCGTCGGCTGCAACCTCTGCTCGCTGGTCTGCCCGGTCGAGGGCTGCATCACGATGACGGAGGTCGAGACCGGCCTGAAGCCCCTGACCTGGGAGCAGTACGTGAAGAACGGCCTGAAGGGCTACGGCGAGGTCTACAGGCGCCACTGATGCCTCCCGAGACCGACAACCTCCGTCTCGAGGAGCTTCACGCGGCCGACCAGGCCGACCGCGGCAAGGTCTTCACGTCCGCCGCCGACGTCGACGCGCTGAAGGCGCGCGACCTCGCGCGCCGCAAGGAGGTCCTGGAGCTGATGAGCCGCGGCGAGGTGAACACCGGCCTCGACCTCTACCGCGCGGCCGTGATCTTCCTGCACGGCGCCGAGCCGAAGGATTTCCTGACCTCGCACCGGCTCGCGACGATGTCCGCCCTCTCCGGCCACCGCCCGGCGCGCTGGCTGGCGGCCGCCAGCCTGGACCGCTTCCTGATGTCGATGGGCCTGCCCCAGACCTACGGCACGCAGTTCGAGCACAGCGAGGAGGACAACCGCTACCAGCTGCGCCTGCCGATCGACGACTCGACCCTTCTCCACTTCGAAAAGCGCTTCATGGGCGTGCCCTCCGTGATGGAGCGGCTCGCCCAATTGAACAGGAAAATCCAAAGCTAGTGCCTCCCGCTCTTGAACGACGCAGTGCGTTGAGCATAGCCTGGCACGGGTTAGCCCCGACCATCGTTAATCTTGTGACGAATTGGGAACCGGGAAAGTTGTCCTCGGAGAAACAATATCGCGACTCGCTATTCCACCATCTAGAAAATTCTCTCCCTCAACCGCCGCAGTGTCGAATCGAAAGAGAATATCGTGATGCCGGAACCACTACGGACGTCTTCATCAAATGGAATGGGGTTTTTGGCGCAACCGAATTCCATTTCGAGTTGAAGAACAACCTTACACGTAAAACTGATTTCGACAGGCTCGTTGGTCAAATCTCAATATTGCTTCACGAGAAACGACGTGTCATTGTTGTCCTTTGTGGCAAAACGGATTCCGCTCTTCTCGGTCGATTAAAGGTTCAATTTGAAGATGCGCTGGCGACCGATGGCGATATCTTTGGCACCGGTTTAGTTGAGGCCCGGATGATATTACTCACGAAGGATTATGGGGCGATTTAACTATCTCAAGTGGACTTTTTTTGGAATAGGCGCCCTATCGGCTCTTGCTGTAGCGTCCTACGGACCAGGTAGGACTGGGTTTCATGATTTCAGATCAATTGCCTACGGCTTAATCAGTGCTGTTTCGTTTGCCTGCACCGCTTACCTCCACACGCAAGAATCTCACTAGCCTTAAAATTGACACAGCCTTCTCTTTGCAGAATTTTCATTAGTCAGGAGAAATCATGGCCCGAATCGTGAAGTGCGGACTCATCCAGGCGTCCTGCCCGTGGACGCCGCCGAAGCATTCGCTCAAGGACATCAAGAAGCGGATGATCGACAAGCACGTCGCGATGATCCACGAGGCGGGCAAGAAAGGCGTGCAGATGCTGGGACTGCAGGAGATCTTCTACGGGCCGTACTTCTGCGCCGAGCAGGAGACCAAGTGGTACGACACGGCCGAGACGATCCCGGGACCCACGGTCAAGCTGATGCGGGGCCTGGCCAAGAAGTACAAGATGGTGATCGTGGTCCCGATCTACGAGACGCCGTCGACCGGCACCTACTACAACACGGCCGCGGTGATCGACGCCGACGGATCCATCGTCGGCAAGTACCGCAAGAACCACATCCCGCACTGCGCGCCCGGCTTCTGGGAGAAGTTCTACTTCAAGCCCGGCAATCTGGGCTACCCCGTCTTCCAGACGCGCTACGCGAAAGTCGGCGTCTACATCTGCTACGACCGGCATTTCCCCGATGGGGCCAGGATCCTCGGCCTGAACGGCGCCGAGATCGTCTTCAATCCGTCCGCCACGGTCAAGGGCCTGTCGCAGTACCTGTGGAAGTTGGAGCAGCCGGCGCACGCGGTCGCCAACCAGTACTTCGTCGCGGCCAGCAACCGCGTCGGCGTCGAGGGGCCGTGGAAGATCGGGGAGTTCTACGGCCAGTCCTACTTCTGCGACCCGCGCGGCCAGCTGATCAAGGTCGCCTCGCCGGACAAGGACGAGCTGATCACGGCCGACCTGGACTTCGACCAGATCCTGGAAGTCCGCAAGGTCTGGCAGTTCTTCCGCGACCGCCGGCCGGAGACCTACGGGGAGCTCGTCCAGCAGCTGCCGTGACGAACCCGCTCGACCTCCTGCTCGACACCGAGATCCACGTCCACGACGAGCCGATCTCGCGCTCGCCGTACTGGAACAAGGACATCGCGCCGGTCGGCAAGGCGCACCGGACGTGGGCCGCGAAGGACTACGCGGTGCTCTGGATCAGCATGAGCGCCTGCATCCCGACGTACATGCTGGCCTCGTCCCTGATCGCCGAGGGGATGAACTGGTGGCAGGCGGTGCTGACGATCTTCCTCGGCAACTGCATCGTCCTCCTGCCGATGATCCTGAACGCGCACGCGGGCACCAAATACGGCATCCCGTACCCGGTCTACTGCCGCCCGTCGTTCGGGGTGCTGGGCGCCAACGTCCCGGCCGTCCTGCGCGCGCTCGTCGCCTGCGGCTGGTTCGGCATCCAGACCTGGATCGGCGGCGAGGCGATCTACAAGCTGGCCGGGATCTGGCATCCGGCCCTGCTGAGCGCGCCGCCGCTCCTGCTCGGCCTGAACGCCGGGCAGTGGGCCGGCTTCCTCCTCTTCTGGGCGATCAACATGTACGTGATCTACAAGGGCGTCGAGTCGATCCGCGTCCTCCTCAACATCAAGGCCCCGATCCTGATCGCGCTGGGGCTGGCGCTGCTGGGCTGGGCCTACGTCCACGCGGGGGGCTTCGGCTCGATGCTGTCCACTCCGTCGGCCTTCGCGCCCGGCCAGCCGAAGGCCGGACAGTTCTGGGAGTTCTTCTTCCCGGCGCTCACCGCGATGATCGGCTTCTGGGCGACGCTGTCCCTGAACATCCCCGACTTCTCGCGCTACGCGCACTCGCAGAAGGACCAGGTCCTCGGGCAGGCGCTGGGCCTGCCGCTGACGATGGGGCTCTACAGCTTCATCGGCGTGGCCGTCACCTCGGCCACCGTCGTGATCTTCGGGAAGGCGATCTGGGACCCGGTCGAGCTCGTCGCGCGCTTCAAGAACCCGCTGACGCTGGCGATCGGCCTGGGCGCGATCGTCCTGGCGACGCTCGCCACGAACATCGCGGCCAACGTCGTCGGCCCGGCCAACGACTTCTCGCACCTGTGGCCGGAGAAGATCGACTTCCGCATGGGCGGCTACATCACCGGCGTCGTCGGCATCCTGATCCAGCCCTGGAAGCTGATCGCCGACCCGTCCGGCTACATCTTCAAGTGGCTGGTCGCCTATTCGGCGCTGCTGGGCTCGGTCGGCGGCATCCTGATCGCCGACTACTACCTGCTGCGGGCCGCCCGCCTGAAGCCCCGCGAGCTCTACGAGAAGGGCGGCGCGTACTGGTACGTCGGCGGCGTCAACGGGGTCGCCTTGGTCGCCCTCGTCCTCGGCTGCGCGCCGCTGCTGCCCGGCTTCCTGGACGCCGTCGGCCTGATGAAGGCCGCGCCGTTCTGGTCCTCGCTCTACCACTACGCATGGTTCATCAGCTTCGCGATCTCGTTCGCCGCGTACCGCATCTTCATGAAGTGGGGGGAGAACACATGGCATACGATCTGATCGTCAAGGGCGGGACCGTCGTCTCCGCGTCCGACACCTTCGTCGCCGACCTCGGCGTCGTCGCCGGCAAGGTCGCCGCCGTCGGCCGGCTCGAGGCCCCCGCGAAGAAGATCGTCGACGCGCGCGGCAAGGTCGTCCTCCCCGGCGGCATCGACGCGCACACTCACTTCGACATGCCGTTCATGGGCGCCACCACGATCGACGACTTCACCAGCGGCTCGACGGCCGCCGTCTTCGGCGGGACGACGACGGTCGTCGACTTCGCGATCCAGCAGAGGGGCAAGACCTTCCGCCACGCGCTCGACGAGTGGCACCGCAAGGCCGACGGGAAGACCGCGGTCGACTACGGCTTCCACATGATCGTCGTGGACTTCCCGGAGACGCAGGAGAAGGAGATGGACAAGCTCGTGGACGAGGGCGTCACCTCGTTCAAGCTGTTCATGGCCTATCCCGGCATCTTCATGTCCGACGACGCGACGATCTACCGCGCCCTCGCGCGCACGAAGGAGAACGGCGGCACGATCTGCATGCACGCCGAGAACGGCTCGGTGATCGACGTCCTGGTGCAGAAGGCGCTGGCCGCGGGCAGGATCTCGCCCGAGTGGCACGCGCTGACCCGCCCGATGACCCTCGAGGCCGAGGCCACCCACCGCGCGATCGCGCTGGCCGAGGTCGCCGGCGTCCCGATCTACTTCGTGCATCTTTCGGCCGGCGACGCGATGGACGAAGTCCGCGCCGCGCGCGAGCGCGGCCTGCCGGTCTACGCCGAGACCTGCCCGCAGTACCTTTACCTGAGCCACGAGGACTACAAGCGCGCCGGCTTCGAGGGGGCCAAGTTCGTGATGTCGCCGCCGCTGCGCCCCGAGGGCAACGCCGCGCGGCTCTGGGCCGGCCTCCAGCGCAACGACCTGCAGGTCGTCTCGACCGACCACTGCTCGTTCTGCATGAAGGCGGGCAAGAACAAGCCCGGCAAGGAGCTGGGCCGGAAGTCCTTCGCGAAGATCCCGAACGGCGCCCCCGGCGTCGAGTACCGCCTGCTCCTGCTCTGGGACGCCGTCCAGCGCGGCGTGATCAGCGAGAACCGCTTCGTCGAGATCACCGCGACGACCCCGGCCAAGCTCTTCGGCCTGTACCCGCGCAAAGGCCACCTGAACCCGGGCGCCGACGCCGACATCGTGATCCTGGACCCGAACAAGAAGCACACCTTCACCCGCCAGAACCACCACTCGGCCGCCGATTACAACCCTTATGAGGGCGTGACCGTCCGCGGCTCGATCCGCGACGTCTTCGTGCGCGGCGCCGCGCAGGTCGAGGACGGAAAGTGGGCGGGCCGCACGACGCACGGCCGCTTCCTGAAGCGCGTCGCGCGCTCCGCCTGAGCGTGCGCGCGGCCCTGCGCGCGGCGCCCCTGCTCGCCCTGACGGCGCTGGCGGCCTGCCTGGCGGCGCCGCCGGCCTACGCGCCGGGAACGCCCGGCATCGTCGGCCTGGCGCTGGGCGCGGCGCCGGGCGGGCGCATCGTCGTCGCCTCGGTCCACCCGCGCACGCCCGCCGCCCGCGCGGACGTCCGGGTCGGCGACGAGGTCGTCGCGATCGACGGGGCCTCCGCGCGCGCGCTGGGCCTGATCGGAGCGTCGAACCGCCTGGCGGGGGCGCCCGGCTCCCATCTGCGCCTGTTCCTGCGCCGCGCCGGACGCCGACGCCCGTTCACGGTCCGCCTGAGGCGGGCGCCGCCGTCGCCGCCTCCCGCCCGACGAGGAATTGATATAATCCCGGACAGACGTCCCGCGAGGTGACCACGATGCCCGCCACGAAGCCGAAAGCCGCCGCGACGAAGAGCCCCGACGCCCCGCTCGTCCTCAGGCAGTACCTGGACGGCCGCTGGGTCGAGGGAACCGGCACGCGCGAGATCGTCTCGACGAACCCCGCCGACGTCCGCAAGATCGTCGCGCGCGGGCGCGGCGCCTCGAAGGCCGACGCGGAGAAGGCTTTGTCCGCCGCGCAGGCCGCCTTCCCGGCGTGGAAGGCGACCCCGGCGCCCCAGCGCGGGCGCATCCTCGCCCAGGCCGCCCAGCTCCTGCGCGCGCACAAGGAGGAGCTCGCCCGGCTGATGACGCGCGAGGAGGGGAAGATCTACCCGGAGGCCCTCGGCGAGATGGAGAAGGGCATCACGCTCGTCGAGTGGTTCGCCGGCGAGGGCCTGCGGCTGGGCGGCGTCTCGCGCCCGTCGGAGCTCGCGCGCAACCTGCTCCTCACGATGCGCGAGCCGCTCGGCGTCGTGTCGGTCATCACCCCGTGGAACTTCCCGTTCGCGATCCCGGCCTGGAAGCTCGCGCCCGCGCTGGTCGCCGGCAACAGCGTCGTCTTCAAGCCGGCGTCGCTGGTCCCCGCGATGGCCGTCCGGATCGTCGAGATCTTCGCCGAGGCCGGCCTGCCTCCGGGCGTGCTGAACCTCGTGATCGGCGCCGGTTCCGAGCTCGGCGACGTGCTGGTCGAGGACCCGCGCGTCAAGGCGGTCTCCTTCACCGGCTCCAACGAGGTGGGCAGCGAGCTCTACGCGCAAGGCGCGCGCCGCATGAAAAAATGCCAGTGCGAAATGGGAGGCAAGAACCCGCTGGTGATTCTCTCCGACGCCGATCTCCCCTTGGCCATGGAATCCGCGGCCTTCGGCGCCTTTGCTTCCACCGGCCAGCGGTGCACGGCTACCAGCCGCGTCATTATCGAAGAATCGGTCGCCGATAAATTCGTGCAGCTGCTGGTCGCGCGCGCCTCCCAGTTGCGCACCGGCAACGGCCTCGAGCCGGGTATCGACATGGGCCCGGCCGTCGATGAATCGCAGCTCAAGACCGATTTGCACTACATCGAAATCGGCAAAAAAGAAGCCAAGCTC
>JAGWRY010000161.1 GCA_028869495.1 Elusimicrobiota bacterium
GCGCGATCACGGCGTTCAGGAACTCGAGGGTCGGCGCGGGCGTGCCGCCGCGCTTGGCGGCGGCGATCAGCGGCGCCAGGATCGCGCCGGCCTCGGTGCGGCGGCCGGCCGCGAGGTCCTGCAGCATCGAGTTGCGCTGGCGCGGGGAGTTGCGCGAGGAGGCCACCAGCTTCTCGGCCATGTCCGGGTAGTCGAGCGGATGCCCGGCCGCGGCGGAGGCGGCGGCGGCCTCGGCCAGCGCGCGCAGGGACAGCTCGCGCAGGGCCGGGTCGTCGGCCAGGCGCCCGCTCTCGACCGCGCAGGCCGCGCCGAGCGGGTTGACCCCCGCGTTGAAGGCGGCCTTCGTCCACAGCATGCCGTCCTCGCTCTCCTTGACGTGGGCGCGGAAGCCCGCCGTCGTCAGCAGGCCGGCCGCGGTCGCCAGCGCCGTCCCGTTCTCGGCGCGGCGCGCGAGCAGGACGTCCTCGCCGCCGTTGAGGCGCACGACGCCGGGCGTCGGGCGGTCGGCGGCGAAGTAGCAGACGCCGACCACGGTGCGTCCCGGGCCGTACGCGCGGCGGAAGATCCTCTCGTGGCCGATCCCGTTCTGCAGGGCGACGACCGCCGTCTTCGGGCCGATCCAGCGCCGCGCCTCGGCCGCCGCGCGGCGCGCGTCGCCGGACTTCACGCAGAAGAAGGCGGCCAGGACCGGACGCTTCAGGTCCCGCGCCGCGAGCAGGCCTCCGCGCACGCGCGCGCGCCGCCCGTCCGCGCTCTCCGCGACGAAGCCCGCGCGCGCCAGGCGCCGCTCCGAGGCCTTCGTGCGCCCCAGAAGGGCGACCGGGCGCCCCGCGCGACGGAAGCCCGCGGCCAGCGCCAGGCCGATCGCGCCCGGGCCGACGATCAGGATCGTCTCGTCCATGGGGGGCATTCTGGCAAAAAATAAGCCCCCGGCGCTCGCGCGCCGGGGGCCTCTTCGGCGATTCGCGTCGAACGCTTAGGCGTTCACCATCTTGGCGCGGGAGACGTCGCCCTTCTTGTCCAGGAAGTAGAGGAAGCCCTTCTGCTTCTTGACGCCGACCTTCGCGACCTTCTCCGGCTTGCCGCCCTTCTTGCCGCCGCGGGCCATCTTGGCGCGGGAGACGTCGCCGTGCTTGTCGATGTAGTAAAGGAAACCCTGCACGCGCTCAACGCCGACCTTCTGAACCTTCTCAGCCATTGCTGTAGTCCTCCGTTCGAATGTCGGGATCGGTGCCTCTGTATCCCTGTTGCGCTTCGACGAGAGGCTAGCATAGTCTCCGTCGGAGACGCAAGGATTTCTCGTCGGAGCGCCGACGAGAAAACGCGCTACTTGCCGCCTTTCTCGAACAGGGCGATCTGCGTCTCTTGGGGGAGGATCAGCCGCTCCTTGAGCCAGACGTCGACGAGCTCTCGGGAGAAGCGGTACTGGCGGCCGATGCGCGAGGCGGGAATCTTCTTCTGGCGGATCAGCCCGTAGATCTTCGAGCGGCCCAGGCCCAGGTACTGGGCCAGCGTCTTGATGTCCATCACGTCGGGCACGGGACCGGTCAGCGCCTTCTTCGCGGACCTTCTCTTTTTCTTCATGGGAGCGTTGACGAGCGTTGGATTTTACCGGGAACTGCCGCCCAGGACTCTAAGTGTATGTCCTCTGTCATCTTTTGTCAACTAGTCGTCGTCGGACTTCGGCGGGAGCGCGCACGGGGAGTCCGGGGAGTACGCGCGCCGGAAGGCCGCCGCCTCGCTCGAGCCGCCGTCGAGCGCGGAGCCGAAGACCTGGCGGCAGGCGCTCGGGCAGCAGCCGCGGACCGCCCGGTTCTCGCAGTCGGGGCGCTTCTGCACGCAGGCCGAGAAGGGCTCGCCGCGGTCCGCGCAGGCGTTGAGCGCCGCGCGGCACGCGCGGA
>JAGWRY010000162.1 GCA_028869495.1 Elusimicrobiota bacterium
CCCCGCGCCTCCGAGGACTCCGGCGCCGCCGGCGGACCCGGCGGCCGCGCCGCGGCCCGACGCCTTCAGGTAGACGGCCTCGTTGAGGATCAGCCGCTCGACGCCCTTCTCGACCAGGAAGGCCTTCGGATCGGTCGCCGCGGCGGCGTCCTGGCGCAGGGCCGCCAGCTCGCAGAAGCCCTCCAGCTCCGCGCGCGTCAGCCCCGCGCGGAAGGTCAGGCTCGACAGCTTGAAGCGGTTGTAGACGTTGATCAGGGCGTTCGGCAGCTGGGAGGCCGTGCCGATCACGCGCCCGTTGGCGATCAGCTTCTGGTGATCGAGGCTGACGACGAGCTCCCCTTTCGGCGCGAGCGCGAGCGCCGCGTCCAGGTTCTCGCGCGCGGCCTCGATCGTCGCCGTCACCGCCGGGTGCCCGATCTTGTAGAGCGCCATCTGCCCGAGGGCCTTGCCGATCGTCTTGAGCGCCTCGAGGCACTGGCGCTCGAGATCGGCGCCGTCCGGTCCGGGGGCCGGGTTCGGCGGCGTTTCCGGCGGGGTCGCGTCGTCGGCCATGGCGGTCCGCTCCGGCGTCAGAGCCGGTCGATCCTCCCGGAAAGCCCCGAGGTCGCGTTGCGCGCGTCGAAGACCCTCCGCGCGAGGCGCGCGACGCGCGCGTAGTCGACGTCGCGGTGGGCGGTCAGGATCGCGACGAGGTCCGTGCGCTTGAGCGCGGCGTCGGTCAGCGGGCGGCTGCGCCACGCGCGGCCGCCGGCCTCGGCGCGCGGCACGCGCGCGTCGTGGTACTCGACCCGCGCGCCCTGCTCGGCGAGCAGGTGCATGACGTCGAGGGACGGCGACTCGCGGCAGTCGGAGACGCCGGGCTTGTAGGCGACGCCGAGGACGAGGATGCGGCTGCCGTTGACGGCCTTGCCGTCGCGGTTGAGGGCCCGCGCGACGCGCGCGGCCGCGTACTCGGGCATCCCGCCGTTGATCGCGGTCGCGAGCTGGATGAAGCGCGGCTCGTAGTTCAGCGTCTTCATCTTCCAGCTGAGGAGCTGAGGATCCTTCGGGATGCAGTGCCCGCCGATGCCGGGGCCCGGCCAGAACGGCATGAAGCCGAACGGCTTCGTCGCGGCGGCCCCGACGACCTCCCAGACGTCGAGGCCGAGGCGGTCGCAGACCTGCGCCATCTCGTTGACGAGCGCGATGTTGACCGCGCGGAACGAGTTCTCCAGGAGCTTGACCAGCTCCGCCGCCTTCGCGCTCGAGACCGGCACCACGCGCGCGGCGACCGCGCCGTAGAGGGCGGCGGCCAGGCGCGTCGAGGCCGCGTCGATCCCGCCGACGACCTTCGGGGTGTTGGCGATCTTCCAGGTCGCGTTGCCCGGGTCCACGCGCTCCGGCGAGTAGGCGAGGAAGAAGTCGCGCCCGGCCTTCAGTCCCGAGGACTCGAGGGCCGGGCGCACGACCTCCTCCGTCGTGCCGGGGTAGGTCGTGCTCTCGAGCACGACGAGCTGGCCGCGGCGCAGGCTCTTCGCCGCCTCGCGGCAGGCCGCGGCGACCGCGCCGAGGTCCGGCTCCTTCGACTTGCGCAGGGGCGTCTGCACGCAGATGACGACCGCGTCGCAGCGCGAGAGCGCGCTCCCGCCGGAGGCGATCTCCAGGCGCCGCGCGCGGAGCAGGCGCGCGACCTCGGCGCCGGGGACGTCCTCGACGTACGAGCGCCCGCGGCCCAGCGCGTCGGCCCGGGCCCGGCTCGCCTCGATCCCGGTCACCGCGAACCCCGCGCGCGCGAACTCGACGGCCAGCGGCAGGCCGACGTAGCCGAGTCCCACGACGCCGATGCGGGCCGTCCTGCTTTTCAGCTTCGCGCCCAAGACCTCGGTCACGGCGCCAGTATAGACCATGAAGGGAGGCTTGTCCAGAACCGCCCCGAACTTGTTAGGAAACGTTCATATATGGAAGAATGCGGCCCTCCCCATGAAATCATTGGATCTTTGCGTCGTCGGCGCCGGCTACGTCGGGCTCGTCACCGGCGCCTGCCTGGCCGACGTCGGCCACCGCGTCGTCTGCGTGGACTCCGACCCGACGAAGCTGAAGGCGCTGAAGGCCGGGAAGATCCCGATCCACGAGCCGGGCCTCGACGAGGTCTTCCGCCGCGGCGTCAAGTCCGGGCGCCTGCGCTTCGCCGGCTCGGTCGTCGAGGGGCTCAAGTTCAAGGGCCGCCGCGCGCAAGTCGTCTTCATCGCGGTCGGCACCCCGCCGCGCCAAGACGGCTCGGCGGATCTCTCCGCCGTCGAGGCCGTCGCCGAGACCGTCGCCAAGCACATGGACGCCTACACGGTGATCGTCGACAAGTCGACGGTCCCGGTCGAGACCGGCGAGTGGGTGTCGAAGACCGTCCAGCGCTTCAACCGCGCCGGGATCGCCTACGACGTCGTCTCGAACCCCGAGTTCCTCAGCGAGGGGAGCGCGGTCAAGGACTTCCTGAAGCCCGACCGCGTCGTCCTCGGCGTCTCGTCGAAGCGCGCCGAGGAGGTGATGCGCGAGGTCTACGCGCCGCTGAAGGCGACGGTGCTCGTCACCGACCTGAAGAGCGCGGAGCTGATCAAGCACGCGTCGAACTCGTTCCTCGCGACCAAGATCTCCTACATCAACGCGGTGTCGGCCCTCTGCGAGAAGGTCGGCGCGGACGTGCAGATGGTCGCCAAGGGGATGGGCCTCGACCGCCGCATCGGCCCGATGTTCCTGAACGCGGGCATCGGCTTCGGCGGCTTCTGCTTCCCGAAGGACCTCGAGGCCTTCTACTGGATCAGCCGCCAGAAGGGCTACGACTTCCACCTGCTGAAGTCGGTCAAGGAGATCAACGAGCGTCAGAAGGGCTGGGTCGCGCGCAAGATCGAGGAGAAGCTGTGGAACCTCGAGGGCAAGACGGTCGCGCTCCTCGGCCTCGCCTTCAAGCCGAACACCGACGACATGCGCTTCGCGCCGTCGATCGACGTCGTCCTCCAGCTGAAGGCCCGCGGCGTCAGGCTCCGCGCGTTCGACCCGGTCGCCGCCGACCGCGCGAAGGCCCTGCCCGAGTTCAAGGGCGTGCACTTCGCGAAGGACGAGTACGACGCGCTCAAGGGCGCCGACGCGCTGGCCGTGGTCACCGAGTGGCCGCGCTTCAAGGCGCTGGACCTCAAGCGCGCGCGCAAGCTGATGCGCACGCCGGTCCTGCTCGACGGGCGCAACCTGTTCGACCCCGCCGCGGCGCGGCGTCTCGGCTTCGAGTACGCGGGCGTCGGCCGGCCCTGACGATGAAGCGCCTGCTGATCACCGGCGGCGCCGGCTTCCTCGGCTCGCACCTCTGCGAGCACTTCCTGAAGAAGGGCTGCGAGGTCATCGCGGTCGACAACCTGCTGACCGGGCGCCTCGAGAACGTCGAGGCCCTCTTCGAGAACCCGCGCTTCCGCTTCATCAAGGCGGACGTGACGAACTTCCTGCACGTCCCGGGGAAGCTCGACGCGGTCCTGCACTTCGCGTCCCCGGCCTCGCCGATCGACTACCAGCGCTGGCCGATCCCGACGCTGAAGGTCGGAGCCCTCGGCACGCACAAGGCGCTGGGCCTGGCGAAGGACAAGAAGGCGGTGTTCGTCCTGGCCTCGACCTCCGAGGTCTACGGCGACCCCGAGGTGAACCCCCAGCCCGAGTCGTACTGGGGCAACGTCAACCCGATCGGCCCGCGCGGCGTCTACGACGAGGCCAAGCGCTTCGCCGAGGCGCTGACGATGGCCTACCATCGGTCCCACCGGATGCCGGTGCGCATCGTGCGGATCTTCAACACCTACGGGCCGCGCATGCGCCTGAAGGACGGGCGCGCGGTGCCCAACTTCATCACGCAGGCGCTGACCGGGCGGCCGCTGACCGTCTACGGCGACGGCTCGCAGACCCGCAGTCTGATCTACGTCGCGGACCTGATCGACGGCATCGACCGCCTGATCCGCTCCGGCCTCAACGAGCCGGTCAACCTCGGCAACCCGCGCGAGATGACCCTGCTCGAGCTCGCCGAAACGGTGCGGCGCCTGGCCCGCTCGCGCTCGCGGCTCGTCTTCAAGCCCCTGCCGGTCGACGACCCGAAGGTGCGCCGCCCCGACATCGCGCGGGCCCGCGAGAAGCTGAAGTGGGCGCCGAAGGTCTCCCTCGAGGACGGCCTGCGCCGCACGATCGCCTACTTCCGCGCGTCCCTCTGAAGCCCGAGCTGACGGTCGTCGTCCCCTGCCGCGACGAGGAAGGCAGCGTCGTCCGCTACCCGGACGAGCTGCTGGCCCCCCTCGACGCCCTGGGCCTCCGCTGGGAGGCCGTGATCGTCGACGACGGCTCGCGCGACGGGACCGCCGCCGCGGCCGAGGCCCTGGCCGCGCGGCGCCCGGAGGTCCGCGTCGTGCGCTTGCCCGCCAATCGCGGCCTGGGCGGCGCCTTGCGCGCGGGCTTCTCCGCCGCCGAGGGCGAGTGGATCGCGACGATCGACGCGGACCTGACCTTCCGACCGGCGTCTCTCGGGGAGCTCCTCGCGGAGGCGAAGGCGCGGGACGCCGATCTCGCCGCGGGCTCGCCGTTCCTGCGCCGCGGCGACCTCGACGCGGTCCCCTGGGCGCGCCGCCTGCCGAGCCTCCTGCTCAACTCCCTCTACCGCGGCCTGTTCGGCTTCGCGCTGAGCGCCTACACGCCGGTGTTCCGCCTGTACCGCGCCGGGCCCCTGCGCGAGCTCCCGCTCGAGAGCGAGGGCTTCGAGATCAACGCCGAGATCGCCGCGCTCGCGATGACGCGGCACTGGCGCGTCGCCGAGGTCCCGGTCCCGCTCGGCGTCCGCGCGGCCGGCGTCTCGAAGCTCGCGCGCGGACGCGAGCTCTCGCGCCACCTGCGCCTGATCGCGCGCCTGCTCGCCTCGTCCTAAGCCGCGCGCTCGCCGACGAGGGTGATCTCCTCGCGGTCGTGGTACAGGTGGCGGACCTTCAGGTCCGCGCAGAGCCGCCCGAGCCCCCGCGCGCGGCGCAGGAGCGGCAGGGGGTCGCGGCGCGCGAACTTCAGGTTCACGACGAAGCGGCGGCACCAGCCGCGCGAGAGCCACCCCTCGAGGAGGGCGGCCACGCGCTCCGGGTCCTCGACCATGTCGCAGAAGAGCCAGTCGACGGGCGCCTCCGGGGCGAACTTGAAGGCGTCCTCGGCGCGATGGACGATCCCCGGATGCCGGCCGCCGCCCTTCATCGGCCCGTTGTCCACCGCGATCACGCGCGCGCCGCGGCGCGCGGCCGAGTAGCTCCAGCCGCCGGGCGCGGCGCCCAGGTCGGCGACGGTCTCGCCGGGCGCGGGCTCGCGGCCCAGCACCGCGTAGGCCTCCTCGGCCTTCAGGTACGAGCGCGACGGGGCCTGCGGGTCGTCGGCCATCCGGCGCGGGCCGCGGAAGAAGCCCTCGCGCGCGGCGAAGAGGCGCTCGAAATCGGCCGCGTAGACGAAGAGGCCGCGCGCGCGGCCCGGCGCTGGGCGCCCGCGGACCGCGAGCTTGGCCACGCGCGACATCTTCGCGCGCAGGCGCTCGCCGGCCGCCTCCGC
>JAGWRY010000015.1 GCA_028869495.1 Elusimicrobiota bacterium
CGACGCCGCGCCCGACGCCGCGGCATCGGCGGCGGTCTGGTCGGCGGGGGCCGCGGAGGCCGCGGAGCGCTCGCGCAGGTCCCCGTTGCCTTTGCGCAGCATGGTCAGGGACTGCGAACTGCCGTCCGCGGCCACGGGCGGCTCGACGGGCTGGGGCGCCTGCTTGGGCTTCGGCGCGAAGAGCGAGAGGTTGCCGCCGCTCATCTGGTCGGAGGGCGTCGGCCCGAAGAGCTTGTAGCCGACCACGCCGATGCCGCCGGCCACGGTCGTCCCGACGAGGGCCAGGGTCAGGATCCCGGCCTTCGTCGCGAGCAGGCCGCCGCCGGCCGCCGCGCCGCCGAAGCCGCCGCCCCCGCCGAGAGCGCCCAGGCCGCCCTCTCCGGCGGCGCCGCCGCCGCCGAAGAGACGCAGGAGGAAGCCGGGCTTCTTCTTGTCCTCGGGCTCCTTGTTCACGTCGGGCTTGATCTCGGGAATCTGAGCCATAAATCCTCCGCTAATTGCCGAATGAGCTCGCGCCGTTCACCCGCTGCTCGGCCGCAGCCTGGTCTTTGGCCGCCTGCGTCGCGGCGGCCGCCTGCTGCTGCTGCTGCATCATCATCATGGCCATCATCATCACCATCTGCCCGCCCGCGCCGGGGATCAGCCCGCCGATCAGCACGCCGCCGATCATCATCGCCATCTGCTGAGCCATCTGATTGTTGTTCGAACTCGACGGGGCCGGCGCCGCCGGCGGGGGGGCCTTGTACTTCTTCTGGTCCGTCTCGGGGTTGGTGAGCTGCTTGAGGTTGATCGGCGCGGCCTCGTCCATCGCCGCGTAGGCGCCGCCCGCGGAGCCGTTCAGGCCGATCTTGCTCTGGCTCTTCTTGCCGCCGTCGAAGATGTGGCTCAAGGCGTTGACCGAGGAGTCGCCGCTGCTCCGGGCCGCGGCCAACTGGGCCTGCGCGGCCGCGCTCTTCAGCGCGCTCAGGCCGCCGGCGGCGGCCTTCTCGTCGGCGCCGGTCGTCAGGCCCACGGTCGTCCCCCGTCCCACGACGGCGTTGCCGGTGCCGAAGGCGCCGCCGCCCCCGCCCGAGCCCGCAGAGGCCGTGGCCCCCGAGCCGCCGCTGACCGAGCCCAGGCCAGACAGCCCGCCGCCGCCGGAGAGGTTCGGCATCGCGAAGCCGCGCTGGGGGGCCTGCCCGCCCCAGCCGTCCGAGCGGCCGACCTTCTTCAACTGCTGGGCGAGGTTGGCCGAGGCCGAGGAGCCGCCGGACGCGCCGACCGGCGCCCCGTCGCGGAGGAGCGGCTCGCCGCCGGCGGGCGCGGTGTAGAGCATCGAGGTGGCGTCGACGCCGCCGGACGGCGCGGAGGCCGCGTCTTTCGAGAGGTCGATCGGGGCGCCCGGGGCGCCGTTCGAGGGGATCGGCGCGGCGTCGAGGCTTCCGTCGCCGCCCGCGGACGCCCGCGAAGCGGCGTCGACGTGCGTCGAGCCGATCTGCGGCTCCATCATCGGCAGGCACAGCCAGAGGCCGGTCAGGACGAATCCGCCGAGGATCGCCCCCCAGTACTTCTTATAAGGGTCTGCCGCGGCGCCCACGGAAACGGTCCGCGGGGCGACGGGGCTCAGAGTGACGCTCATAGGCCTCGCCGCAAGTGTAGCCCCCCCCTTCAAAATCTGTCAAGAGAGAGGGCCTTCTTTACCAGCTTTTTACCGGAACGGCGGCCGCGGCCTAGGCTTGGGCTTCGGGGATCGGTCGGGGCGGCTTGCCGTACTCGCGGAAGATGTCGACGATCTCGTCGTAATCGAGCTCGTCGCGCTTGAGCAACTCCTCGGCGAAGCGCTCGACGATCTTCCATTCCGCGTGCAGGGTCTTGTCCGCCTCCTTCAGCGCGCGCTGGAGGAGGGAGTTCGTGTCGTTGGTCAGCTTCTGCTTGATCTCCTCGGACAGGTGGCTGCTGGGAATCGCCATGAAGTTGCCGACGAAGCCGCTCTCGCCCATCCCGATCTGCCAGACCATGTAATGGGCGCGCATCATCGCGTGCTGGAAGTCGGAGCCGACCCCCTCCGTCGTCAGGCCGTACTTGATCTTCTCGGCCAGGTAGCCGCCCAGCGAGACCAGCAGGTCCGCGTACAGGCTCTCGGAGTGGCTGAGGATGTACTCCTCGCGCGGCACCGAGTGGACGACCCCGAGCACCCCGCCGCGCTGGATGATCGAGGCCTTGAAGACGTCGTTGGTCGGATGGTGCAGGTAGACGAGCACCAGGTGGCCGGCCTCGTGGAAGGCGGTCATCTCGCGCTCGCGCTGGGTCATCACGACGCGGTGCGCGATGCCCAGCTCGATGCGGTCGAGCGCGCGCACGCAGTCCTTGTAGCCGACCGCCTCGCGCTTCTCGCGCGTCGCGATCAGGATCGCCTCCTTGAGGACGTTCTCGATCTCGGCCGGCGAGTAGCGCAGGGTCTTGCGCGCCAGGCGCGCGAAGTCGAGGGCCGGGTCGACCTTGATGCGCTTCGCGTAGTACTCGAAGATGTCCTGGCGCTCCTTCAGGTTGGGCAGGTCGATCGTGATCTGCCGGTCGAAGCGCCCGGGGCGCGTCAGGGCCGTGTCGAGGACCTCGGTGGCCATGTTCATCGCGCCGATGACGACGACCGGCGCGTCGCTCGCGTTGAGGCCGTCCATCTCGACGAGGAGCTGGTTCAGGGTCGAGTTGCCCTCCTGCCCGCCGCCGAACGCGTCGTAGACGACGCGCGTGCGGCCGAGGACCTCGATCTCGTCGATGAAGATGATGCAGGCGCCGTAGGCCTGCGCGTACAGCCGCGCGCGCCGGAACAGCTTGCGCACGCGCGCGGCGCCGACGCCGACGAAGATCTCGACGAACTCGGAGCCGGACGTGGACACGAAGGGCACGCCGGCCTCCGTCGCGATCGCCTTGGCGAGCATCGTCTTGCCGCAGCCGGGAGGGCCCACCATCAGCAGGCCGCGCAGAATCTTGCCGCCGACGCGCTTGAGCAGCGCCCGGTCCTTCAGCAGCTCGACGACCTCCCAGGCCTCGCGCTTGGCCTCCTCGTTGCCGATCACGTCCGAGAAGCGGATGTTGACCTTGCCGGTGTCGATCTTCGACTTCTTGAACAGCGCGAAGCCGCCGCCGTACTGCAGGAGGTACAGGAAGCCGACGAAGACCAGCGTCTGCAGGATGCCCCAGGGCAGCGAGGCCACGTTGATGCCGACGATGTAGTTGCGCACCGCCGGCTCCATGTTGCGCAGGTAGATCGACGGCACGAGGATCGAGACGATCAGCAGGACGACGACGAGGAGCGTGACCCACCAGCGCTCGAGGAACAGCTTGACCTTAGCCCAGAACATGGAGACCTCGCGAGGCGGGATGGAGGGGCTTCACCAGGAGCCCATCATAGCGCATTTGCGGGCGGGAGTCACCCGCCGCCGCAGGTGTCGGTGGGGCCGGACGCGTTCTGAAGGCCCGGGAGGACGTACGCGATCGGGCGGTCGCGGTTGGGCACGTACTTCGTCGAGCAGAGCACGAAGCCGCGCGTCTTGTAGAACGGCATGTTCAGCGGGCGCGTGCAGGCCGTCACGGTGACCACGTTCCACACCTGCGTGCGCTCGACGTGGACGCCGGCCGGGTATTGGCACTCGGCCGTCTGCGCGCACTGGTCGGTCAGGTCGAGGAACTTCTCGGCGCTGGTCCCGTAGCCGAGGTAATGGAGCACCTGGGTCTGGATGGCGGGCAGGAGGGTGCCGGTGTCGAAGGGCTCGCAGGCGACGTTGCGGTGCGACTCGAGCTGCCAGCGGCGCGCGGCGTAGAACGAGGCGATCTCGAGCTTCTGGACCAGGATCAGCAGGGCGAAGAGCTTCGCGAACGCGAAGAGGAAGAACATGAAGATCGGGAAGAGGAGGACGACCTCGGTGGTCGCCTGGCCGTCCTCAGAGGCCCCGCGCCGCGGCGCGGAAGCGCGAAGGGACTTCCCGAAGCGCCTCGTCACGGGCGCTCCCGGACCTGGAACTTCGGGGTCGGATCCGGCCACACCGAGGGCTTCTCCCCCGGCGCCCCGCCGACGCCGATCGTCACGTGCAGGTCCCCGTGCGGGTAAGCCCGGCGCATCGCCGCGGCGAAATCGTAGTTGAAGTAGTTCTTCGAAGGGATGTTCCAGAACATCGACAGCTCGAGGCCCTGGTCGAGCTTCTTGATGACCGACGGGTCCACCCACTCGATCTGGAACAAGCCGCCGCCCGAGCAGCCCTGGGAGTCCTGCAGTTGGACGGTCGGGTCCGTCTTGTACGGCGCGAAGGGCTGGATGCCGGTCCCGCCGAGGTGCTTGTTGCCCCAGAAGTCCAGCGTCTTCTGGCACACGCCGTAGGTGACGGAGGGGCTGTCCAGATCCGTGCCGATCGCGGCCTTGAAGGAGTCGGCCAGCTGGACGGAGTCGCCCGGCGGGTCGCCGGTGTTGAGCCAGTACGACTTCTGCAGGAAGCTGTGGTCGGTGTCCGTGGTCAGGCGCTGGAGGACCTGGACCTGGGCGTACTCGACCGAGCCGAGCAGGGAGTAGACCTGCACCCAGAGCTTGTAGATCTCGGCGGCCAGGTCGTACTGGTGCCAGAACTTGTTCGCGTTGTCGAGCGTGAACAGCACGAACGGCTCCGTCAGCGTCGGCGGCGAGCTGTTCTTGCCGGTCCCGGCGCCGCCGTATTCGATCCGCCACTGCGGCTCGGTCGAGTAGGACGTCACGGTCGGCCGCGTGTAGGACGGCTCGTCGCTGGGGCCCGTCCCCGGGCAGGTGTTGTCGCTCGCGTCGCGCGGATAGGCGCCGTTGCAGTACAGGATGTCGGCGTACTCGCGATTCTTCGGATCGTCCGGACAGCCCGCGGCCGCCTTGCCGTTGCAGTCGGCGGGGAAGTCGCCGTAGCCCTCCTCGAAGATGCGCATCGGGAAGGCGCCGTTGACGTAGGCCGTGCGGTTCAGGAAGTCGGAGTAGTTCGTCATCTCGACGAACGCCGCGGCGTCCAGCGCGAACTGGTGCCGGATCTTCTCGCGCGAGAGCTTCGCGGTCTCGTAGATCAGGTAGACGAACAGGAAGAGCGTCGGGAACATCAGCATCGCGGGGATCACGATCTGGCCCGCGCGCGAGCGAAACAGCCTCGACGCGGCGCTGCGCGCCGCGCGAGGAGCTCTCGTCGACATGCTCGAATTATAGCCTGGGCCGACGGAAAATCAAGGCCGCAGCGGTTAAAATTCGGTTTCGCCGCGCCGTCCGCGGCGCCTACTTGACGCTCAAGAAGGTCGGGGCGGCCTCGCTGTAGGCGTGCTTGGCCGTCCCGACGTCGAAGCTCGCCATCACGAAGCTGCGCAGGGCCCCGTCGACGATCCGGTGGGCGCGGACCTGGTAGGTCGTCGAGAAGGTCTCGCCGCGCACGTTCTCGACCTCGATCCAGAGGCCGCGGTCGCCCCAAGCCTTGAGGAGGGCGGCGACCGACTGCCCGTAGGCCGCGTACTCGGCGTCCGTCATGCGCGCGGTGGTTCCCATGTTGAAGAGGAGAAGGCCCACGTTCGGGTCGTCGGCCGGGACGTTCTTGGCCAGGAAGGCGGCCGCCTTCGGAGGCGCGCAAGGGACGAGCTGGAGGAAGGCCGCCTCCTCCTTCGTGCGCTTCTGCACGACGTCGATCGCGAAGTCGAGCTCGCCGATCCCCTGCAGGTTGTCCGGCCAGACGCCGGCCGTCAGCCAGCGGCGGTGGCCGAGGTCCAGAAGGTCCAGCGGCTGGGAATCCAGCCCGATGCGCGCCGCGACCAGCTCCGAGTCGAAGTCCTTCTGCTTGATCACGACGTCGGCCGCAAGGTTCAGGCCCGCGCCCGCGTTCGTCTCGACCAGATAGAACGGGAGGCCGCGCTTGCGCTGGAAGAAGAGCAGGGCCGGGCTGATCCACAGCGCGGCGCGCGCCGCGACGTACGAGCGCCGCTCGCGGACGCGCAGGTTCTCGAGGAACGACGCCGGCGGCGCGGACAGGAAGCGCGTCAGTCCCGGCGACGGGTCCGCCTCGGCGGTCCCGCCGCACGACGGGAAATACGGCACGAGGGGACTCTTCGCGTCGTTGAGCGCCTCGTAGTGGAGGGCTGTCAGATACAGCCCCCAGGCCTCGTTCCAGGCCGTGAAGCGCCGCTTCTCCCAGGCCTTCGCGATCCCCTTCCACCACGGCGGCTCGCCGCGCTTGAGCTGATCGGCGGTCCAGCGCAGGACCGCCGAGGTCACGGGGAGCGCCGAGGCCTGGGCGGCCCCGTGCTCGCACTGGGCGACGAACTCCTCGCGCGTCAAATTCGGGCGCGCCTCCGGCGGTTCAGTTCGGCTCTTCGGGCGAGATCAGGCCCATCTCGATGCCCTTGACGACGGCCTCGGTCCGGTTGCTGACCTCGAGCTTCTGGAAGATCGCGTTCAGATGGTTCTTGATGGTCTTGACCGAGCAGTCCATCTTCGCGGCGATCTCCTTGTTGGAGAGGCCCGAGCCGAGCAGGACCAGCACGCGGATCTCGGTCTTGGTCAGGGCGACCGGCGAGGAGCCATCGCCCGACGACATCTGGCGCAGGCCCTGCAGGAGCTTGCCCATCACCTGCTGGGGGATCATCACGCCGTCGTTGGCGAAGGCCTTCAACGCGTTGACGAGCTCGGCGGCCGGCAGCATCTTCGACAAGTAGCCGTTGGCGCCGGCCTGGATCGACTCCATCACGTGCGCCTCGTCCTCGTAGCTGGACAGGATCAGGACGTTCGTGTTCGGGAGCTCCTTGCGGATCTGCCGCGTCGCGGAGACCCCGTCGAGGTGCGGGAGCTTGATGTCCATCAGGATGACGTCGGGCCGGAGCTTCTTGGCCATCCGGATGACTTCCTGGCCGTCGGCGGCCTCGCCGATCACCTCGACGGACTTCTCGTTCTCGAGCAGGTCCTTGATGCCCTCGCGGAAGAGGGTCTGGTCGTCGGCGATGAGGACCTTCACCTTCTTCTTCGGCGCAGCCTTGGTCGCAGCCATGCGGTTCCTCCTCGGGGTCAGCCGAGTCTACCAAATCTCGGCATAAATAACGGGTATTTCGGTTTTTGTCAAGAGGAGGCCGGGATCGTAAAGAGGAACGTCGCCCCCTTCCCCTCGCCCGGGCTCTCCACCCAGATGCGGCCCTTGTGGCTGTGCACGATCTCGCGCGAGATCGACAGGCCGAGGCCGAGGCGGCCGCCGGCGTGCGCCCCGGCGCCCTGATAGAAGCTCTCGAAGATCTTGGTCAGTTCGCTCGGCGCGATCCCGTCGCCGGTGTCGGCGACCGCGAAGCGCACCGCCGCGCCGTCGCGCGCGACGCGCACGGCGATCGTCCCGCCGCGCGGCGTATGGCGCACGGCGTTCTCGAGCAGGTTGTTGAGGACCTGGACCAGCCGCTTCTTGTCGGCGCTGATCGTCGGCAGGCCGGAGGCGACTTCGGTCTTCAGCGTCAGGCCGCGCGACTGGGCGCGCGCCTGCGGGCCGACGACGGTCTCCTCGACCATCGCGCCGGGGTCGAAGAGGTTCGTCTCGAGGCGGAACTTCCCCTGCTCGATCGACGCCCAGTCGATCAGGTCCTCGATCAGGCGGGAGATCTGCGCGATGCCGTTCGAGATGTACTGCATGCGCTTGCGCTGCTCGTCGTCGGGCTTCAGCGACTGCGCGAGCATCTCAAAGCTGACCTGCAGGGTCATCAGCGAGTTCGACAGGTCGTGGCTGGCCATCGACATGAACTTCGACTTCATCGCCGACAGCCGCGCGAGCTGGTCGTTGGCCTTCTTCAGGTCGTCGATCAGGCGCAGGTTCTCGCGCTTCAGGCGCATCTTCTCGAGCGACTTCTCGATCGCGCGCTTGAGCAGGTCCGGCTGGACGGGCTTGGTCAGGAAGTCG
The DNA here is from genome assembly GCA_028869495.1 of Elusimicrobiota bacterium. Classification (GTDB taxonomy): domain Bacteria; phylum Elusimicrobiota; class Elusimicrobia; order UBA1565; family UBA9628; genus GWA2-66-18. The sequence continues at coordinate 7,896 of JAGWRY010000015.1, forward strand.
TCGACGGACTGCTGGATCGCCTTGACGGCGGTGTCGAGCGACGCGTTGCCGGTGATCATCAGGATCTGGCTGTCGGCGTTCAGCCCGCGGATCTGCTTGATCGCGTCGATGCCGGTGCCGTCGGTCAGGTTGTAGTCCATCAGGATCACGTCGAAGGCGCCGCCCTTGACCTGCGCGACGGCCTCGGCCGCGGAGCCGGCCTGCGCGATCTCGTAGCCCTCGGCGTCCAGGATGTCGCCGACCCCCTCCCGGATGTTCGCGTCGTCGTCCACGATCAGGATCTTGCCTTTCATCGCCCCCTCAAACCGCCGTCGGCAGGAAGAGCTTGAAGGTCGTGCCGACGCCGACCTGGCTTTCGACGTCGACCCGCCCCTTGTGCCGGTCGACGACCTTGCGCACGACGGCGAGGCCGAGGCCGGTGCCGCGCGCCTTCGTCGTGAAGAACGGCGCGAAGATCTTGTCGAGCACCTCCGGCGGGATGCCCGCGCCGGTGTCGCCGACGTCGATCTCGACCCAGCCCGGCTCCGGGATCGCCGTGCGCACGATCAGCTTCCCGCCTTTCGGCGGCGGCATCACCTCGATGCCGTTGCCCATCAGGTTGCGGATCGCCTGCTGCAGCTCGGTCTTGTCGATGTCGATCGGGACGTCGGGGGCCTCGAAGCGCTTGTCGAGCGCGACGTGCGGCGGGAACGGATACACCGACAGCAGTTCCTCGAGCCAGGCGTTGACCTGGACGCGCTCGACCTGCATCTCGCGCTGGCGCGAGTAGGTCAGGATCTCGTTGATGATGCCGTTGGCCTGCTGGATCTCGGACTCGATGATCTTGATGTGCTTCGCGATCTTCGGATCGGGCTCGCCGCCGGTCCCCAGCTTCGTCTTGATGAAGTAGATCGAGTTGTTGATGACGGCCAGCGGGTTGCGGATCTCGTGGCCGACGACGGAGGCCATCTGGCCGATCGCGGCCAGGCGCTCCTTCTTGATCAGCTCGTCCTGGGCCGCCTTCAGCTCGCGCGTGCGCGCGTCGACGCGCTTCTCGAGGAACTTCGTGAACTTCTCGAGCTCCTGCTTCGCGTGGATCAGCTCCCCCGTCTTCTCCTTGAGCGACTCGCTCATCCCGAGGAACGTCTGCGCGAGGTCTCCGATCTCGTCGTTGGTCGTCACGACCTCGGGCAGGTCCTCGAACTGGCCCTTGCCGAGGCGGTCGGCCGCGTCCTTGAGCAGGCGGATCGGCTGCGTGATGTGGCCGGCGACGAGCAGCGACAGGAACAGCGTCGCCGCGACGACGATGGACAGGACCTTGATGATCTGGACCTTCATCTCCTCGGCCGACTGGTAGGCCGCCTCGATCGGCTGCTGGACGTAGACGATCCAGCCGAGGCTGCTCGTCTGCGCGTACGCCGCGAGCAGGCGGCGGCCGCTGGCGAGCGACAGCTCGCCGCCGCCGCTGGCGCTGGTCTGCGTCGTCACGACCTTCAGGACCTCGTCGGGCAGGTGCGCGTCGGGACGGTAGATCTTCTTCGGGTCCGAATCCGCGATCAGGAAGCCGTCGGGGGAGACGACCGCGGCCTCGCTGTTGCCGGTCGACGGGAACTCCATCGCGAGCATCGTCGACAGCGGGTTCAGGCTGATCCGCGCGGCCAGCACGCCGACCGGCTTCGCCGGCTGCAGGCGCTGGTCGAGGATCGGCACCGAGACCGTGACGCTCGGGTAGAGGCCCTGGAAGCGGTCCAGGTGGCCGATGTACTGCCCGCGCGGGCCGATCGCGACCTGGAAGAGGTCGTCCAGGTGGAGGTCGCGCATCTCGGGGTTCGGCCCGAGGAAGCGGCCGACGCGCAGGGTCTCGACGCCCTTCGCGTTGAGGACCGAGAGCTCGAGCACGGCCAGGTGGATCTGCAGGATCCGATCCAGGTACTGATGCTGCTTGATCGGATTCATCGAGACGAAATCCTCGAGGCTCGCGGTCTCCGTCAGGACGTTGACAAAGGCCGTCACGTACTTCTGCGTCGTGTCGGCGAAGCCGACGGCCAGGGACTCCTGCATCGCCAGCGTCTCGTTGCGCAGCGAGCGCTGGGAGATGCTGATCAGGTGATAGCCGACGAAGCCCATCGGCGCCAGCGAGATGAGCAGGAACCAGAAGAGGATCTTATAGGCGAGCTTGCCGCGTCTCTTCGTGGGCATGGAATAGGGGGTGCGTCCCGGACAGTGTACGGCTCCGGGGGCACGGATTTGTTACGGCGTCCCGGCTTTCAGCCCCGCGCGGCGTTGCGCGACAGGAGCTGCTTGATGCGCGCCGACAGCTCCGCGAGGTCGAACGGCTTCGTGATGTACTCGTCGGCGCCGAGCTCGAAGCCCTGCTTCTTCTCCTCCGACGAGAGGAAGCGCCC
>JAGWRY010000163.1 GCA_028869495.1 Elusimicrobiota bacterium
GCGCCGCGCTCGGGCGCGTCACGCCCTGGGCGCTCGCGCCCTTCGCCGCCGTCCTGCTCAAGACCTGGCGGCGCGGCCGTCTGGCCCCGGCGAAGGTCGACTTCCGGCGCCTCGGCTGGCGCGAGGTCGGTTACACCTGCTTGTTCGTCTTCGCCCTGGCGGCCGGACGCCTGGCCTGACCGCGCAGGATCTCGAGCAGGGCCGCGGCGTTGTTGCGCGTCGGGTCCCGGGAGGCGAAGAGCAAAGTGAGCGTCCCGCGCTCCTTCTCTCGTCGGCGGAGCTCGTCCAGGAGCGCGTCCTGGCCCGCGAGCTCGGCGCGATAGCGCGCGACGAAATCCTCCCAGTCGCGCGGCGCCTCGTGGAACCAGCGGCGCAGGGCGCCGCTCGGCGCGACCTCCTTGAGCCAGGCGTCGATCCGCGCCCGCGCCTTGGTCAGCCCTCGCGGCCACAGGCGGTCGACGAGGACGCGGGCTCCGTCCCCTCTCGCCGGCGGCTCGTAGACGCGCTTGATGCGGAGCATGCCTCGATTTTAGAAAAGACGAGCCCCGCGCGGGAGCGGCCCGTCAGGCCTCCTCGGGCGGCTTGACGTCCCGGAACGAAGCGAAGAGCAGGAGATCGTAGGCGATCTTGAGGCCGGCGGCCGCGAAGAGCGGCGAGCCGAGGCTGACGCCTTCCATCATCGCGCCGGCAATATAGGGTGCCACGGCCCAGGAGCTCATGCGCACGAGATGCGTCGCGCCGGAGGCGAAGGTCCTCTCCTCGGGCTTGACGAGAGACATGACGTAGGACTGCCGCGTCGGCACGTCCATCGAGGACAGCACGGCGCGGCAAAGGTAGAGAAGCGCCGCGACCGGGAAATTCGGGGCGAAGACGACGGCGATGAGCAGGAGGTTCGAAGGGATGTGCGTGAAGACCATGGTGTTGACGAGCCCGATCTTGGAGGCGAGCCAGGCCGCGGCGAAGTTCGACAGGACCTGCGCCGCCCGGGCCGCGCAAAAGAGGAGCGCGAGGAAAGCCAGGTCGACGTGGAAGCGCGCGAAGAAGTAGTAGGACAACAGGGCCGTCACGATGAAGCCGCCGCCGAGGCTGTCGAGCGCGAAGAGCGAGGAAAGCTTCAGGACGATGCGCCGCGTCTCCGGACCGATCCGGACCTTCGCCTTCTCTTTCTCCTGCGGATGATAGAGCTCGACCCCATGGGACATGGCGGCGTAGCAGAAAGCGCTCAAGAAGATCAGCGCCGCGTACAGAACGATGGCGAGGCGATAGGACGCCGCCTCGCTCACGGACAGGAAGCGAACCATGAGGGTCGGCAGGCCCGCCATGAGAGCCCCCGCCGCGCTGCCGGTGTTTTCCAACGCGTGATACCAGGCGTAGGCCTTGGTTCTTTGCTCGTCCGGCACCGTCGCCGGGAGAATGGCCTGCTCGAGCACGACCGCGCCGCCTCGGTCCTTGCCCATCCCGTTGAGCATGCCGACGAACGCCGCCGCGGCCACGGCCGCGAACGAACGCGCCAGCGCCATCGCCAGTCCGCCGGCCGCGGCGAGGAGCGACAAGGCGATCAAGACCCGCCGGCGCCCCAGGCGGTCGGCCCGGAAGGTGACGAAGGCGGTCGCCAGTCCCGACCCGGCGAGCCCCAGGCTGACGACGAGCCCCGCGTCCCGGGCGCTGAAGCGGAGCTCGGTCAGATAGATCCCGACGAACACGCTGAGCATCGAGATCGCCGCCGCGCGCAGGACGGCGCTGACGTAGATCAAATAGCGGTCGCGCCGGGCGCCGACGAAGCGGGGAGCGGACGCGCTCGGCGCGCCGGGAGGGTCGACCGCGGCCATGCCTGAGTTTGACACTCTCGCCGGCCGCCGTCAAGGCCGGCGGCGCCGCACGGAGGGCGGAAGTCCCGCCCGAGGGAGCGTCCTTGCAATCCCGCGCGAGCGGGTGTATGCTTCAGGGGATGAGACCGCGCGCCGCCCTGCGCCTGGCCCTCGCCGCGGCCTGCTCCTGGCTGTTGGTCTACCAGGTCTGCGACCGTTACGGGGACTCGTTCAAGGCCGCGGCGGCGCAAGTCCTGGCGGCGCGGGAAGGCCCCGCGATCGCGCGTTCGCCGGCGAAGGACCGAGACGCCTGGATGCCGCTCGTGCTCGGACAGACCCTCGTCCCGGGTCCCGCGGCGCCCGCCGTGCGCGCGGCGCTCGCGCGCGCCGACGCGCCCGACACGTTCGCGTTCGCGGTCCGGACTCCGCCGGCGGCGCGGGGA
>JAGWRY010000164.1 GCA_028869495.1 Elusimicrobiota bacterium
GGGGCGGCTCGGGCTCGCCCGCGGCGCGGCGGAAGTCGGCGAGGGCGCGCGCGGCCGCGTCGAGCCTCTCCCGCGCGGCCTTCGAAGACGGGCGTTCGGCCATGTCCCCGGAAGGATAGCTCACGGACGCGCGGCGACGGTTAAGGAATTGTTGTCGGCGGACAGGCGCAGGACCGAGGTCGAGAGCTTGGCGATCTCGGCGCGGTCGTGGCTGACGGCGAGCGCGGTGAAGCGCCGCGCGCGGTGCAGGCGCAGCAGCTCCTCCTGCAGTTCGGCGCGCGCGTCCTCGTCGAGGGCGGACAGGGGCTCGTCGAGGAGCATCAGGCCCGGCTCCGGCACCAGCGCGCGCGCGAGCGCGACCCTCTGCTTCTGCCCGCCCGACAAGCGCTCCGGGCGGCGGCGCGCGAGCGCCTCGAGGCCGGCGCGCGCGAGCATCTCGTCGGCGGCGCGCGGGTTCTGGTCCGGACGCAGCGCGTAGCGCAGGTTCTCCGCGACGGTCATGTTCGGGAACAGCGCGTGATCCTGGAAGACGAAGCCGACGCGGCGGCGCTGGGGCGGGACGTCCAGGCCGGCCTCCGCGTCGAACCAGGCCCGGCCGCCGCACTCGAGACGGCCCGCGTCGGGGCGGGTCAGCCCGGCCAGCATCCGCAGCAGCGTCGTCTTGCCGGAGCCCGACGGGCCGACGAGGGCGGTCACCTCGCCGGGCGCGAGCTCGAAGCGCGCGCGCAGGTCGCGCGGGCCGTCGACGGTCTCGATGCGCTTCGTCAGGTCGGCGCGGATCATCGCGGCAGAGCCTCCGACGAGGAGCGGCTCCGGTACAGCTCGAGGGCGAGCAGGACCGGCAGGACGGCGGCGAGCAGGGCCAGCGCGTGGAGGCGGGCGGCGCGATAGTCCATCGCCTCGACCTCGTTGAACAGGGCGACGGACGCGACGCGGGTGCGCCCGGGGATCCCCCCGCCGATCATCAGGACGACGCCGAACTCGCCGATCGTGTGCGCGAAGCACAGGAGCGCGCCGGTCAGGACGCCGCCGCGCGCGTTGGGCAGGAGCACGCGCCGCAGGGTCTCCCGGCGCGACTTGCCCAGGGTCCAGGACGCCTCGGAGAGCGAGGCGGGGAGCGCGGCCAGCGCGTTCTCGATCGGCTGGACCATGAAGGGCAGGCTGTAGATCGCGGAGCCGACGACGAGGCCGGGGAAGGAGAAGACGAGGCGCGTCCCGGTCGCGCTCTCCAGCCAGCGCCCCAGGACGCCGGCGGGGCCGAGGAGGATCAGCAGGTAGAAGCCGAGGACGGTCGGGGGCAGGACGAGGGGAAGGCTGGCGACGGCGCGGACCAGCGCGCGCAGGCGGCCGCGGCCGAGGGCCAGCCAGCAGGCGAGGGGAAGTCCCGCGACGAGGAGGACGGCCGTCGTGACGACGGCCAGCTCGAAGGAGAGGGCGACGGGGGTCCAGAAGCTCATCGCGGGGGCGGCGGCGTTGACGGCGCGCCGCCGAACATCATACACAACCTCATGGGAATCCGCGCCCTCGCCCTCCCGCTCGCCCTCGCGGCGCTCGCGCCGGCTCCCGCGCACGCCGCGGCGGCGCGGACGCTGTCGGTCGCGGTCGCGGCGAATGTCCTGCCCGCGGCGCGCGAGATCGCCCGGGCCTTCGAGGCCGAGAGCGGCGCGGTCGTGCGGCTGACGCCGGGCTCGTCGGGGGAGCTCGCGGCGCAGATCGAGAACGGGGCGCCGTTCGACCTGTTCCTGTCGGCCGACATGGGCTATCCGCGCCGGCTCCGGAAGGACGGCTTCGCCGCGGCGCCGGCGCCGTACGCGCGGGGGACGCTGATCGTCTGGAGCCTGAGCGGGCTCGACCTGTCGAAAGGGCTCGCGGCGCTGGCGGACGCGAAGGCGGTCAGGATCGCGCTGGCCGACCCGGGGACGGCCCCGTACGGCCGCGCGGCCGAGCAGGCGCTGGAAGCCTCCGGACTGCGCGGCGCGCTGGCCCCGAAGCTGGTCTACGGCGAGAGCGTCTCGCAGGTGGACGGCTTCGTCGCGTCGCGCGCGGTCGAGGCGGGCTTCACGTCGCGCTCGGCGGTCGAGCGGCGGAGGTGGAAGGGGAAGGGCGCCTGGTTCGCGGTCCCGCCGCGGCTTTACGCGCCGATCGACCAGGGGCTGGTCGTCCTGGCGCACGGCGAGAGGACGGCGCCGGCGCTGGCGGAGCGCCTGCGCGCCTTCGTCCTGGGGCCGCGGGGGCGCGCGATCCTGCGGCGCGCCGGCTACGGGACGCCGCCTTGAATTCGTAACATTCCGGCCCTATCCTTAGGTCCGATGGGCGGACGAGACATCGACTGGCTGGGCGACCCGCGCTGGCAGGGCTATCCGCGCCTGGAGCCGGTGCGCGACCTGGGTCCGGACGCGGGTCGGGGCGAGGCCCCGGCCGCGCCGCGGCCGCCGCGCGCGGAGCCGCCGCCGGACCCGCGGCTGGCCGA
>JAGWRY010000165.1 GCA_028869495.1 Elusimicrobiota bacterium
CGCGCGCGCCTGCCGGCGCCCGCGCCGGTCCCCGCGCCCCTCCCGGCCGGAGGCCCGCGATGACGCCGATGCGCGCGCACTCGACGCTCTCCGGCCGCGTCGACTGGGTCTTCGTCGCGGCGGTCGCGGGCCTTCTGACGCTGGGCACGCTCGCGATCTGGTCGGCGGCGAGCACGACCGCCAACTACGACCAGATCCTCGAGAAGCACTTCATCGCGCTGACCCTCGGCGTCATCCTGTTCACTCTGACGCTGGCCTTCAACTACCAGGTGTTCCAGGACCAGTCGAAGGCGCTCTACGCGTTCGCGATCGTCCTGATGGCGTCCGTCCTCGTCGTCGGCTCGACCGCGCGCGGCCACCGCGCCTGGCTGCGCCTGGCCGGCTTCAGCTTCCAGCCGGCCGAGCTCGGGCGCGTGCTGGTCGTGCTGGTGCTGGCCGACTTCTTGGACCGGCGCGCGCGGCGCATCCGCGACTTCTCGACCGTCGTCATGGCCCTGGCGATCGCCGCGCCGATCCTCCTGCTGATCCTCAAGCAGCCGGATTTCTCGACCGCGCTGACCTTCCTGCCGATGATCACCGGGATGCTGTTCTGCGCCGGCGCCGACGTCTTCCACCTGCTCTTCGTGTTCGGCTACGGGGCGCTGACCCTGTCGGTGCCGCTGGTCTACACGTTCTGCGAGCTGCGCTTTCCGCACGCCGCGCCGGGCAGCCTGCCGGCGCTGACGCTGGCCGCGCTCCGGCTCGGCTGGCGGACGGCGGCCGTGCTCCTGCTCTTCGCGGCGGTCAGCTTCGCCGCCTGGCGCCTGACGACCTGGCTGCGCGTCGCGGTCAAGCCGCACGCGTTCGTCGCCGCCCCGCTGATCCTGGCGGCCGCTCTCCTGACCGGCGTCGCGGTGAACCGCTCGATGAAGAGCTACCAGCGCAACCGCTTCATCGCGTTCGTGGCTCCCCGCTCCGACGTCCAGGGGGCGGCCTACAACGTGATCCAGTCGAAGGTCGCGGTCGGTTCGGGAGGGGTCTGGGGCAAGGGATTGTTCTCGGGCACGCAGTCCCAGCTCGGCTTCCTGCCCGAGCGCCACACCGACTTCATCTTCGCGACGGTCGGCGAGGAGATGGGCTTCCTGGGCGCGGGGCTGATCCTCGGGCTCTACATGGTCGTCCTCTGGCGGATCACCGCGGCCGCGCGCCTGGCGCGCGACCGCTACGGCTACCTGGTCTGCGCCGGGCTGGCCTCGATGTACGCGTTCGTGATGTGCCTCAACATCGGGATGTGCGTCGGCCTGATGCCGGTGGCCGGCATCCCGCTTCCTTTGATCTCGTACGGCGGATCGAGCCTGGTGGTCAACCTGTGGTCGCTGGGCATCGTCGCCAACATCTTCGCGCGCCGCTACGCGCTGCTTTGACCGGAGAACCTTCCATGTCCAACGAGACGACGCCCCCGACGACGCAGACCCCGGAGCCCGAGGCCGAGCCGCGCCCGGCCGTTCCGGCCTCGGCGCCGGTCCCCGCCCCCGTGCCGGAGGCCGCCGCCCCGGCGGCGCCGCCGACGCCGGCCCCGTCCGACGCG
>JAGWRY010000166.1 GCA_028869495.1 Elusimicrobiota bacterium
CGAGAAGGGCGACGGCGAAAGCGCCCCAGTCGCCTCGACCGCGGGGTTCGCGGCGGCCGCGGGGACCGCGCCGACGCCGGCTTCGGCGGCCTCCGCGCCCGCGGCGGTCTCCTGCGCGCGCGCCGGAACGCCCGCGGCGAGCAGGAGGCCCAGACAGACGCAGAAACGCCTCATACCCCCAGAGTAAGAGGAAGCGGCGGTCCGGACGAGGGTCGAAGGTCCCCGGCGCCGGGGGCCTTCCGGCCCGGCGCTAGGCGGCGGGCGGCTCGTTCGCCGCGGCCAGCTCGACGCGGACGCCGAGGGGCGCGTCCTCCGCGCCCTCGCGGACCCTTCGACGCAGGCCGCCCGCGACGACGTTGCCGGCGGAGGCGAGGTCGCCGAGCACCTGCTCGACGGCCTCGAGGTCGCCCGCGCGGCCCTCGAGGTCCAGGACCTGCACGGGCCACTTGACGCTGCGCTTCTGCGCGGCCTTCTCGGTGCGGATCTTGTCGAGGACCGCCCGAGCGACGAGGAACAGTCGGTCGGACTCGGCGCCGGCGGCGCCGGCCTCCTCGGACGCGGGCCAGGGCGCGGCGTGGATGGACGCCCGTCCCTCGGACCGCGCGAAGCGCCAGGACCAGACCTCCTCGGTGATGTACGGGAGGAACGGCGCGAACAGGCGCAGGAAGCACTTCAGCGTCCACTCGAGGGCGGCGACGGCCGACTTGCGCGCCTCGGGCCGCTCCGCGGAGTAGCCGCGGTTCTTGACGAGCTCCAGGTAGTTGTCGCAGAAGTCCCAGAACGCGGTCTCGAGGTAGAGCAGGACGGCCGCGTAGTCGAAGCGCTCGAAGTCGCCTCCCGCGTCGCGCAGCAGGCCCCGCATGCGGGCGACCCAGGCCCGGTCGAGAGGCTCGCGGACGTCGGCCAGGCTCCAGGAGCCGACCTTCGGGTCGCTCTCGGCGCCCTGGAGCTGGAGCATCGTGAACTTCGACGCGTTGAAGATCTTCGTGGCCAGGCGGTGGCCGACCTTGAAGACGTTCTCGTCGTACATCGTGTCCTGGCCGAGCTTCGCGCGCGCGGCCCAGTAGCGCAGGGCGTCCGCCGAGTAGGCCGCCAGCAGGTCCTCGGGCGCCACCGCCTTGCCCTTCGACTTGCTCATCTTCTGCCGGTCGGGGCTGACGACCCAGCCGCTGATCGCGATGTTCGTCCACGGGATCTTCTTCTCGTGGAGCCAGGCCTTCGTGATCGTGTAGAACGCCCAGGTCCGGATGATCTCGTGGGCCTGCGGGCGCAGGTCGGCCGGGAAGAGCTTCGCGTGCCGGTCCGGGTCGAACGGCCAGTGGCTGGAGACCTGCGGGGTCAGCGACGAGGTCGCCCAGGTGTCCATGACGTCGGTGTCGCCGACGAAGCCGCCGGGCCGGCCGCGCCGGTCCTCGCTGAAGCCGGGCGGGCAGTCCGCCTGCGGGTCGACGGGCAGGGCGGAGAGCTCGGGCACGATCGGACGCGCGTAGTCGGGCGCGCCGCCCTCGCCGAGCGGGTACCAGACGGGGAACGGGACGCCGAAGTAGCGCTGGCGGCTGACGCACCAGTCCTGGTTGAGGCCCTCGACCCACTGCTCGTAGCGCTTGAGCATGTACTCGGGGTGCCAGGCCACCTTGCGGCCCTGCGCGAGGAGCTCCTCCTTGATGTCGAGGATGCGCACGAACCACTGCCGCGTGGAGATGAACTCGAGGGGCTGGTCGCCCTTCTCGTAGAACTTGACGGCCTGGACCGTCGGCTTGGGCGCGCCGACCAGCGCGCCGGCGGCGGACAGGAGCTCGACCGTCTTCGCCCGGGCCTGCTTCGGGTAGAGCCCCTTGAGATTCGCGTAGGCCGCGTTGGCGGCGGCGGGCTCGCGGCTCGGGAAAGGGTCGCTTCCGAACTCGACGGCTTCGAGGCGGCCCGAGCGCCCGACGATCTGGCGCAGCGGCATCTTCTCCTTGCGCCAGAACTCGACGTCGGCGACGTCGCCGAACGTGCAGATCATCATGATGCCGGTGCCCTTCTCCGGGTCGGCGTGCTCGGCGGGCATGATCGGCACCGCGGCGCGGAAGAGCGGGGTGAGCGCGGACTTGCCGAACAGGCGCTTGTAGCGCGCGTCCTCGGGGTGCGCGACGACGGCGATGCAGGCGGCCAGCAGTTCCGGCCGGGTCGTCGAGATCACGAAGTCCCCGCCCCCCTCGACCTCGAAGCGGATGTCGTGGAAGAAGCCGTTCTGCTCGCGGTCCTCGACCTCGGCCTGAGCGACGGCGGTGCGGAAGCCCGTGTCCCAGAGCGTCGGCGCGACCGCGCTGTAGACGCGGCCCTTCTTCAGGAGGTCGAGGAACGACGCCTGGGAGACGCGGCGGCAGTGCTCGCCGACCGTCGCGTACTGCTGGGTCCAGTCGATCGACAGGCCGAGACGGCGCCAGAGCGCCTCGTATTTCTGCTCGTCCTTCTCGGTCTGCAGGCGGCAGGCCTCGAGGAAGTTCTTGCGCGAGACCTCCTCGAGCGTCTTCGCGTCCTTGCCCGCCGGGCTCGGCGTCCAGCCCGCGCGATACGGCAGGCCCGGCTCGCAGCGGATGCCGAACTCCTTCTGCACGCGCCGCTCGGTGGGCAGGCCGTTGTCGTCCCAGCCCATCGGGTAGAAGACGTTCTTGCCGCGCATCCTCTGCTGGCGGGCGATCACGTCGGTCTGCGTGTAGCTGAAGACGTGGCCCATGTGGAGCGAGCCGGAGACGGTCGGCGGCGGCGTGTCGACGACGAAGGTCTCGGCGCGCGGGCGCTTCGGGTCGTAGCGGTAGCGCCCCTCGTCCTCCCAGCGCGCGGCCCACTTCGTCTCGATCTCGGCCGGGACGTAGGCCGCGGGGAACGTCGTCTCATCGCTCATGGCCGGGCATTTTAGCAATTCGAGGAGGCGCCCGCCTCCCGATTTGCCGGGCTCCTCCGGCCGGCGACGCGCCGCCGTAGGCCGTCGGAAGCGGGGGGCTTCTTCGCGCCCGGACGCCGGGGGCGCGTCAGGAAGCGGACTTGCCGCCGAACGACTTCGCCCAGCGCAGGGAGTAGACGTGCGTCCCCTTCGCCTTGCTGACGCCCAAGGTGTAGAAGAAGGACAGGTTCCACGGGCGGTAGAGCACGTTGAGGCCGGGCTGGGGACCGCCGGTGTCGGAGCGGAGCGAGTCGTCGTAGGTCGTCCCGTTCTGCGTCTGCTTCTCGTGCGCGAACGGGAGGTAGGACAGCACGAAGGGCTCCCAGCGGACGGGCCCCGTGTTGAACTGGGGCGAGAAGCCGAACTGCACGCCCGCCGAGTCCAGGTTGTTGCCCAGGGTCCCCAGGCTGTTGCCGCTCCCGTCGAGCACGTTCCGGCTCTCGTCGTGCATCGACTCGTAGTTGAGCCCGACGAGGACCGGCAGGCGGAAGCCGTCGCCGCTGAAGCAGTCCCAGACGACCGACCCCGCCGCGATCAGGCCCGACGTCGTCATGTCGTAGGAGCCGCCGGTGACGGCGCTGTTGCCGGACGGGATGTGGTAGCTCCCCTTCCCGGAGAAGCCCAGCCCGGTGAAGCCGACGGCGAAGTGGTCGGTCAGCCCGTAGACGACGCTTCCCGCGCCCCCGTAGGCGGTGACCGTCTTGTAGTCGCTGAAGTCGCCCTGCGCGTTGAACGTCTTCGCCGTGACGATCGCCGGCGACGCGACCACGTCCAGCTTCCGCGGCGCGAACGGCGTCGTCGGGAAGGAGAGCGCGATGAGGGCGGCTCCGACGAAGTTGGCCGCGAACGGACCGGACGTCAAGGGCGGCGCGGCGGCGGCCGGGACCGCGGCGGCCGCGATCACGGCGCACGCCAGCGCGCGGCGCGAAAGGGAAAGGACGGCGCGCGGCAAGGAGGTCCGGCGGTCGTCGAGGGTCATCGGGTCTCCGGAACGGCGCGGCGAGCTATTTACAAATTAACGATCATGATGATAAATCTAAATGTGAAGGTCTGTCCAGGTCCGCGGCGCGCGGAAATAATTAATGTAAGTAAAAGCGTTGCGACGGCAAGCCCCGACGCGTCGACCTCGACGCGAGAGAGGACCGTCCCATGCCCGTGGCCGAGAACGCCCCGTCCGCGACGCGCCGCCGCCCGTCCTGGTTCGACAAGCCGCCCGCCTTCGAGCTCGACTTCCTGACGGAGCCGCCGCTCGCCCTGAGCGACCTCCTCGAGCGGGCGGAGGAGCTGTCGCCCGGGCAGACCTTCGCCGTGCGCCTCGGCTGCGAGCCCGCCCTGCTCTGCTCGGTCCTCGCCCGCCGCGGCTTCAATCACTGGGCCGGCCCCGACGGGGACGGCGCCTGGACGGCCCACTTCCTGCGCGTGACTTGGTGACGGCGGCGCGCCGCGCTGGCCGAAGCATTGCCTGCGGGGAGCGCGGAGGGACCGCGCCGGAGCGAGGGAGCCGCCGCGGCCGCGATGCATGAAGACCACGCGCCTCGCCGCCGTCGTCCTGGCCGGCGCCGCCCTGGGGGCCGGCGCCGCCTACCTGTGGCGCGCGCGGCGCCCGGCCCTGCCCGAGACGATCGCCTCCGGCAACGGGCGCCTCGAGGCCCAGGAGGTCCACGTCGCCAGCAAGACCGGCGGCCGCGTGCTCGAGGTGCCGGTCGCCGAGGGCGACTTCGTGTCCGAGGGGCAGGTCCTCGCCCGCCTGGACACGCGCGAGCTCGCGGCGGCCCTGCGCCGCGCCGAGGCCGAGCGCTCGCGCGCGGTCGAGGGCGTCGCCGAGGCCCGGGCGCGCGCCGCCGAGGCCGATCGGACCCTGAGCCTGGCCGCCGGGGAGAGGACGCGGGCGCTCGCACTGCTCAAAAGAGGCTCGGCCACCGTCCAGGAGGCCGACCGGCGCCGCGCCGACTACGACGTCGCCGTCGCGGCCGCGGCGGCGGCGCGGGCCCGGATCTCCGCCGCCGAACACGGCGTCGAGGCGGCCTCGGCCGAGGCCGCGCGGATCGAGACCCTCGTCGCCGACGCCGTGATCCGGGCCCCGCTCGCGGGCCGCGTGCAGTACCGCCTGGCCGAGCCCGGCGAGGTCCTGGCCCCCGGCGCGCGCGTCGTCACGCTGCTGGACCTGCAGAACGTCTACATGACCGTCTTCCTGCCCACCGCGCAGGCGGGCAAGGTCGCGCCCGGCGCCGACGCCCGGATCGTGCTGGACGCCCTGCCCGGCCTCGTCGTCCCGGCGAAGGTCACCTTCGTCGCGTCCGAGGCGCAGTTCACCCCCCGCGAGGTCGAGACCCGCACCGAGCGCGAGAAGCTGATGTTCCGGGTCAAGGTCGGCGTCCCGCGCGAGCTCCTGCGCCGCCGCCTCGAGAAGGTCCGCACCGGCCTGCCGGGCGTCGCCTACGTCGCGCTGAGTCCGGACGCGCCGTGGCCGGCCTGGCTGGCGGTCAACGTCCCGCCGTAGTCCGGAGGCCCATGGACCCGCCGAACGGCGCCGCCTCGATCGCGAGCCTCCGGTCCGTCAGCCACCGCTACGGGCGCGCGCTGGCGCTCGACGGCGTCACGCTCGAGATCCCCGCCGGGAGGAGCGTCGCGTTCATCGGCCCCGACGGCGTCGGCAAGTCCACCCTGCTGGGGCTGGTCGCCGGCGCGCGGCGCATCCAGTCGGGGAGCGTCCGCGTCTTCGGCGCGGACTTCGCGGACCGCCGGGCGCGGCGCCCGCTGCTGCCGCGCGTCGCGTACCTGCCGCAGGGACTCGGGCGCAACCTGTACGCGGACCTGTCGGTCTTCGAGAACCTGGACTTCTTCGGCCGCCTGTTCGGCCAGGGACCGGACGAGCGGCGCCGGCGCATCGGCGCCCTGCTGTCCGCGACGGGCCTGGACGCGTTCGCGGACCGCGCGGTCGGCAAGCTCTCCGGCGGGATGAAGCAGAAGCTCGGCCTGTGCTGCGCGCTGATCCACGACCCGGACCTGCTGATCCTCGACGAGCCGACGACCGGCGTCGACCCGCTGTCGCGGCGCCGCTTCTGGGAGATGATCGCGCGCCTGCGCGGCGCGCGGCCCGCGATGAGCGTGCTCGCCGCGACCGCGTACATGGAGGAGGCGTCCCGCTTCGACTGGCTGGTCGCGATGCACGCGGGGCGCGTGCTGGTCGCCGGGCCGCCGGACGCGCTGAAGGCCCGCTGCGGGGCGGCGACGCTCGAGGACGCCTTCGTCGC
>JAGWRY010000016.1 GCA_028869495.1 Elusimicrobiota bacterium
GCGACCGCGCGGTCTGGCTCCGCGCCGGCTGGCGCCCCGCCGACGGTCCGATCCGCGACACGGGCCTGGGCCTGCGCGTCCCGGCGCCCGGGAGCCCGAGCGCCGACGGCGGGCGTCTGTCGGCGGCTTCCTTCGAGGAGGCCCTGCGCCTGGCCGCGCGCGGCCTGGCCGCGGGCGTGGTCACCGCGCCGATCTCCAAGGAGGAGTGGGCGCGCGGCGGCTATCCGTGGCCGGACCACACCGCGCGCCTGGCGGATCTCGCGGGCGGCAGCGCGGAGATGGTCCTCGGCGTCCCGTCCCGGAACTTGTGGTGCGCGCTGGCGACGCGGCACCTCCCTTTAAAGGAGGCCGTCCGCCGCGCCGACGGGCGCGCCGTCGCCCGCGCCGCGCGGGCCCTCGACGGCGCCCTGCGCCTGCTGGGCCGCGCGCGCCCGCGCCTGGCTTTGTGCGGCCTGAACCCGCACGCGGGCGAGGGGGGGCTGATCGGCCGCGAGGAGCTCGCGCTGTCGCGCGCCGCCGCGTCCCTGCGCCGGGAGGGACTGAGCCTGACGGACCCGCTTCCCGCCGACTCGGCCTGGCGCCTGCACGTCGAGGGCCTCTTCGACGGCCTCGTCTGCCTCTACCACGACCAGGCCCTGATCCCGCTGAAGGTCGCGGGCGGCCTGTCGGGGGTCAACTGGACGCTGGGCCTGCCCTTCGTGCGCACGTCCCCGGCGCACGGGACCGCCTGGGACGCGGCGCGGACGGGCCGGATCGACCCGTCCGCGATGATCGAGGCCGCGCGCCTGGCGGCGCGGCTGCTCTAGGCCGAGTTGGAGCGGTTGAACATCGCCGCGATGTTCATGGTGATCGCCTTGTCGACGATCCTCTGCTCCGCGTTGTTGACATAGCTGGGATCGAAATCGTCGGGCTCGTATTTCAGCATCAGGGCGTTCATCTTATGGTCGACGACCTTCTGGCAGTCGCGCAAGTAGTCGCGCGTGACGAGGAAGCGCTGCGCGGCCGTCGGGTTGCTTCGCAGGGTCTGGTAAGTCCGCTGTTCGGAGGCGGTCAACTGCGCGGGGGTCAGCGCGGCCATCGCTGGAGAGACCGCGAAAGCGAGGGCGGCGCCGAGGATCAGGGTCTTCATGGATTCCTCCCTAACGGTTGAAGTATAGCCCCCCTTCCTTGACAAATCAAGGGGTGGGGGATAAACTGGGGACATGAGGTCTTTCTTCCGTTTCGCTGCCGTCGCGGCGGCCGCGTGTCTCCTCGCGGGGAGCGCCGCCGCGCAGGACGGAGGCAAGAACAGCCGGGCCGCGGACGGGGCGCCGACGACGGCTGTCGACGCGAAGGACGGCGGGCAGTCCGGCTCGGGGCAACTGTTCTCGGTTCCCGGCCACATCCAGTCTCTCGTGGCGCTCTGGGTCCAGCGCCATCAGCAAGAGGGGCGTCCGCTGACGCAGGAAGAGATCTCCACGATGTTCCGTCAGGCCCGGCTCGACGAGAACCGCTATCTTCCGCGCGTGATGAAGCTCGTTCATCAGGCCATGGGAGAAAACGGAAACGCGCCCGGAAACGGAAACCCCGCCGCGTCCGGGAGCCAGAGCGGTACCGTGCCGGGGAACAATGCCGCGCCGCCCGATCCGACGGCGCCGATGAAGGTCGCCCAGCGGAACGCGCCATTCATCAACGCGCTCGATCAGTACGCCATCACGCACGATCCGGGCAATCCCGGCTATCGCGCCGCGCAGGGAGTCGATCACGTGCGGCAAGGGGATTATCGGGACGGATACCGAGAGCTGCGTCCGATCGTCGAGGCGGGCGGCGCCTCGCGCGAGACGCAGATGGCGTTCGGTTCCGCGGCTCTGGAAGTCGGCGATTACGATTCCGCCATGGCCGTCGCGAAGGGCCTTATGGAAGCCGATCCCAACGACCGAGCGGCGATCAGCCTGTACCATTTCGCGTTGGGACGGGTGCCCAGCATGCCGCTTCCTTCTGTGAAAGCCTTCGGGGCGGCGCCGGACGGCGGAGCCGGGCCGAACTCCTCGGTGGCGGGCGCGGCGCCGGCCGGCGCCGCGCCCCAGCCCGCACAGACGCCGGAGCAGGTCGCCGCGCAGGCGAACCAGGAGGCGGCGGCGCAGGCCGCGCAGGACCCGAACCAGCGCTCGCTCGGCTACACGCGCGACGCGGTGGACGCGATGCGCGTGCGCGACTACCAGGCGGCCTACGACCTGGCGACCAAGGCGGTCCAGCTCGACCCGAAGAACGCGCAGGCGCTGAACTTCCGCGCGATCGCCGACACGCAGATGCGGCGTTATCCGGAGGCGGTCACGGACGCGAGCGCGGCGCTGGCGATCGCGCCGGGCAGCGCGGCGGCCCTGCAGACGCGCTCCTGGGCCTTCGCGAAGCAGGGTCAATATAAAGAAGCGCTCGCCGACGCCGATGCGACCCTCGAGAACGACCCGCGCAACGCCTTCGCCTACCAGAACCTGGCCTACGCCCGCGCCGGGCTCGGCGACCGCGCCGGAGCCCTGCAGGCGCTGAAGACATCGGCCGAGCTCGACCCGCGCTTCCAGGCGCGCTACGAGCGCGCGGTGCGCCTGCCGCAGGACCAGGACCTGACCATGCTCTTCGGCGACGGCTCGGCGGGGGGCGCGTCGCCGGCGCCGGCCCCGGAGACGCCGGCCCAGAAGCGGCGCGACTTCTTCAAGATGTTCGCGCTCGCGGCCAGCGGCGCGCTGCTGATGGCGCTGGCCGTCCTGCACATCGTCTCGGCCGGCTGGCGCGACCGGATGCGCATGACGGTGCGCCGCGTGCTGGGCGGCGCCGCGCCGGCGGGGCTGGGCCCGGACGAGGCCGTCGCCTCGCCCTCGGGCGCGTTCTGGACGCAGTACCACTTGGTCAAGGAGATCGGCCTGGGCGGGATGGGCGTCGTCTACGAGGCGCTCGACCGCTCGCTCGAGCGCCGCGTCGCGGTCAAGAAGATGCGCGATGAGATCAAGCTCGACCCGCAGGAGCGCGCGCGCTTCGTCAACGAGGCCCGCCTCGTCGCCCAGCTCCACCATCCGAACATCGTCGACATCTACGGCATCATCGAGGACGACGGCGAGGTCTACCTGGTCTTCGAGTACGTCGAGGGGCGCACCCTGCTGGACGCGCTGAAGTCCGGCGGGCCGATGGACCCCCAGCGCGCGCGGCAGGTCCTGCGCGACGTGTCCGCCGCCGTCGAGCACGCGCACGAGCGCGGCATCATCCACCGGGATCTCAAGCCCTCGAACGTGATGCTGACCCCCGAGGGCCGCGTCAAGGTCATGGACTTCGGCGTCGCGCGCCAGGCCAAGGACGCGCTGACGCGGCACTCGATGATGACGAACACGATCGTCGGCACGCCGCCCTACATGGCGCCGGAGCAGGAGCAGGGCACCGTGCGCAAGGAGTCCGACGTCTACGCGCTCGGCATCTGCCTCTACGAGATGACGACCGGCCACCTGCCCTTCGGCGGCACGGGCGCGGCGATGCTCCTCAACAAGCTCAACGGCAAGCACGTCCCGCCCAGCCAGCGCGAGCCGACGCTCCCGAAGGCCTTCGACGACCTGATCGCCAAGGCCCTGGCCCCGGACCCGGACAAGCGCTTCCGCACCCCGGCCGAGCTGATGGCGGCCCTGGACTCCCTGCTGACCGCGGGCCGCGCGGCCTGAAATAAAGCCGGCGTTCCGCGCCCGAAATCGCCGCCGGCTAAAGCTCGGTAAATCCGGCCGCCTCGCCTTGACAAAGCCGGGGGGGGCCCCTACACTTCTGGTATGACCCGAAGGCCCCTCCGTTCGATCGCCGTTCTGTCCGCTTTCCTGCTTGCGACCCTGCTCCCGCTGCGCGCATCCTGCCAGGGGGATTCCTTCGACGGGCATGGCGCTCGTCACGAGCCCAACGACGGCGATTCTCACGGAGCGGCGCCCGACGGCGACGCCGGCGGAAAAATTCCCTACGGCGACCAGCTCCATTCGCGCATCCATCAGGAGTTTGTCGAGGCCCAGGCGCACATGGCGCGCCATCCGACGTACGCGGCACAGATCGGCAGCGCCTGGAGCATCTTCGACAGCCAGGAGTACAAGAAACTCCCCGCGAACGTCGACTATCCGGCCCACGCGATCAACTACATCAGCCAGGGCTTGGTCAGCTACGCGATGTCGGGCGTGTACCGGGAGAGGGCGGCTCGCGACCAGCAGGCCGGGCACACGGATCGGGCCCAGGAGAACCTGCGGAAGTCCAATAAGGCTTCCGACATCGCCAGGAAGAGCTTCGTCACGTTCAGCATGATGACTCGCCAGGCGAATCCGGGCATGTCCGCCCCCGGCCCGCTCGGCGCGGACCACGGCGCGACGCCCGGCGACCTCGTGGGCGGCAGGGACGGCCGCGACCACGGCGGCCGGGGAGGCATGTGGCGGGCGGCGATGGCCGTGCAGAACGCGGTCACGGAGTCGATGCACGCGGCGTCCCAGCAGACCGGCGGCGGGTCTTCGGGCGGCATCTACCCTCCGCCGGTGGACCCCACCGATCCGCTCGGAGCGGCCAACACCGCGCGCGACAAATCCGCGCAAGGCGATCTTTCCGGCGCGCTCGCCGCGGCCGATCAGGCGGTGAGTCTGGGCGGGGGCGCGGACGCGCTCGCGCTGCGCGGCGGCATCGAGCTCGACCAATCGAAATACGCGCAGGCCTACGCGGACGCGAACAAGGCTCTTCAGCTCGACCCGTCCAACAAGCAGGCGCTGGCGGTCCTGCATCTGTCCGAAGGACGCGCCGGGGCGTCGGCCTCCGCGGCGCCCGCCGGGGCCGCCGGCGCCGGGGGCGCGGGCGGCGCTTCC
>JAGWRY010000167.1 GCA_028869495.1 Elusimicrobiota bacterium
ATTCTGGCGGCGATCGCGATCCCGAAGTTCGCCCAGCTGATCCGCAAGTCGAAGGAGGGCGCCTCCAAGGGCAACCTCGGTTCGCTCCGTTCGTCGCTGAGCATCTACTACGGCGACCTCGAAGGGAACTATCCGACGGCGCTGGGAGCGCTCACCGTCTCGGGGAAGTACCTGTCGGCCATCCCGGACGCGAAGGCTCCGAACTACCACGGCGACAGCTCGGTCGAGGTGGACGGCGCCGGAGCCGGCGCGATCACCGACGCCGGCGGCTGGGTGTACAACAACGTGGCGACGGACAGCAACGTGGGCCAGGTGCTCGTGAACTGCACGCACACGGACACCAAGGGCAGTTCCTGGACGTCGTACTGAGCCGGACGGCTTGACGGCCCCCGGGGGCCCTAGAGGTCCCCGGGGGCTTCGCGTCCGCCGGCGGCGCCGAGCGGCGCGCGATGCAGGCTGACGCCGAGCCGCACGCCCGGATGGAGGCGGTCCGCGCCGCCGCACGCGACGACGGGGAACGGTTCGGCGTCGGCGAGGTTCAGCGAGGCCGCGCAGAAGGCGCTCGCGTCGCCGCTCAGCGTCGTCTGCACCTGCACGTAGCGGCTCGGGCAGGAGCCGCCCCCGTCCCCGTCCGCCGCCGCCGCCGCGCGCGGGCAGACGTCGTAGAACACGACGCGGACGCGGACGCGCTCGCCGGTCCGGTAGGACAGCGTCCGCTCGAAGGAGGCGGTCCGCGCCTCGCCGGGCCGCCGCGCGGCGGCCAGGCTCAGGACGATCGGCGCGTTCGCGGCCTCGCCGACGGGCGGCAGGCAGCCGCTCGAGCAGTCCTGGCGCCAGCTCGACAGGTAGCCCGACAACTCCGCGGGCGCGGGCGCGGCGGAGGCGGCGGCCGAGACGGCCAGCAGGATCGCCAGGAGGGTCCTCACCCGGGCATTCTACCACTCCCGCGCGCTACAAGTGGTTGGAGAGGATCGAGTTCGGCCCGCGGTGCTCGCCGTTGAGCGGCTTGGCGTGGGCGGGCGGCGGCGGGCCGGGGAGCGCCGCGGGCGCGGGAGCGCTCCCGCGGCGCTCGGCCTTCGTGAACGCCAGGAACGGCGCGGCCAGGCGCAGGACGGAGACCGCGCCGGTCGCGACGGCCGCGATCAGCAGCGAGGTGCCGATCGCGATGTCCTTCAGGACGAACCCGTAGACGAAGGTCGACGCGATCGCGGCGACGATTCCGACGAGGGAGTCCGCGGCCAGGATCTTGTTGATGTCGGCGCCGTCGTGCGCGCCGAGGTCCTTCTGGTAGAGGCCCGAGATCGCCAGGCCGATGAAGCCGACGACCAGCGCCTGCAGGCCGTAGAGCGCGACCGCGCCGAGCAGCGTCGGCGTGTGGATCATCAGCAGGAAGAGCGGGGCCTCGAGCGCGGCCAGGAAGTAGAACGGGACGGTCTTCGCGGCGTCGCTCTTGAAGCCGAGCTTCTCGGCCAGCCGCGTCGCCGGCTTCATCAGCAGGGTCGCGACGATGCTCCCGACGCTGGCCATCACGACCATCAGCGCGAAGTTCCCCATCGGCGTCGCGGTCATCGCCTTCAGGAACCAGCCGAGCCCGGGCACGCTCAGGACCGCGCCGAGCGTCCCGCTCTTGGCGGCGAGATTGCCGATGTACTCGGGCAGGACGTTGAAGACGAGTGGGTCCGAGAACAGGGAGCTGATCATCGACATCAGCAGCATCGTGCGCAGAAGGCGGTCCTTCAGGATCATCCGCGAGCCGTCCCGGATCGACGCCCACAGGGACTTCAGCGTCCCGCCGAGCCCGTGCGGCGCCGGCGCGGCGGAAGCCCCGCCGGCCGCGGCGGCGTCCGCGGCGGAGGAGCCGGCGAACATCCGGATCGTCGCGTAGATCAGGCCGGCGATCGCGACCGTGCCGGCGTAGAGCCCGTAGATCACCGCGCCGCCGACGCCGCTCTTGCCGAAGAGCGGGCCGATCAGCGCGATCTGCCCGGCGACCAGGGGCCCGACGATCGCGATGACGGAGCCGATGATCGTCAGGATCGAGTTGGCCTTCGTGCGCTCCTCGGTCGTCACGCTCGCGTCGCCGAGGAGCCGCGTCGTCGCCGCGCCCTCGGTCGTGACCGAGATGCCCTGGAAGAACGACTGCGCGGCGATCAGGCCGAACAGGACCCACATCGCCGCGTGCAGGCTCATCGCGCCGGTCGCGAAGAACAGGGCCGGGACCGCGGCGAGGACCGCCGCGCGGACCAGCATCGAGCGCACGAGCCACTTGCGCGGCCCGTCCTTGCCCTGCCCGCGCGTGAACAGCGGGATCAGCGCGTAGCTGAAGAGCTGGGCGGTCCAGTGCGCGATGCGGGACAGCGAGCGGTTCGAACGGATCAGCTCCTTGACCGCCTCGGCGCTTCCGGCGCGCGGGTCCTTGTGCTCCTTCAGCGAGTTCGTCGTCATCGACGAGATCAGGTAGGGCAGGCCGACGACGTACATCTCGAAGCCGAGGAGGAAGATGCTGTAGCCGGACACGTAGCGCCAGAAGGACTTGTTGCGCTCCGGGTCGCGGAAGACCCGGAAGAGGCCGAGCTTCGGGGCGGGCGGCTCGGCCGCCTCCCCCTCCGGCGCGGACGCCGAGGGCTTGCCGAGACTCGGGGAGGCCGCGCTCCCGCGCGCCGAGGGCGCGCCGGGCTCGTCCGCGGCGGCAGGGGCCGCCAGGCGCTCGCCGAGCAGGGCCGCGAACTGCGCGTCGGC
>JAGWRY010000017.1 GCA_028869495.1 Elusimicrobiota bacterium
GGCGCTCAGACTGGACGGTGACGGAGGCGGCGGACGGCGCACAAGCCCTGCGCGCGGCGCTCGAATCCCCGCCCGACGTGGCCGTGCTTGACGTGAGCATGCCGGGCCTGGACGGTTGCGCCGTCTGCCGGGCTCTGCGCGGCGATCCCCGGACGCGCGGCGTCGCCGTACTGCTGTTGACGGGAGCCCCCGGCGAAGACCTCCAGCGCCTGGACCCACCGCCCGACGCCTGGCTCGCAAAACCATTCCCGCTGACGGAGCTCGTCGCGAAGGCGGTGGAACTGCTGAAGATGGTTCCTGACCGCAGAGCGCCGGTCGACTCCGAGCGCTGCGACGCATGCGGCATCGAGCTTTCATCGGGGCGCGGACGCTTCCGCCGCGCGGGCAGGACGCTTTGCCTGGACTGCGGCGGCGCCGAGAGCGGAAGCGCGGCGTCCTCGGACGTCCCGAAAGATCGATTCCCCAAACCTCCGCGCGATTGATAGACTCGGGGTCCTGGGAGGTGGACATGTCCGACATCGGGTCCGTTCTGCGCGAGGAGATCCAGCGTCTGGCCCGCCGCGTCTCGCGGCAGGCCGACCGCCGTCTCAAGAGGGACGTGGTGCGCATGAAGCACCAGATCGCCGAGCTCAACCGGCAGGTTGACGCGCTCCGGCGCGACAACGCGAAGCTGGTCGCGGACTTCCGCGAGCGTCTTGCCGCGCCGCCGGTCGCGGACGCCGGCCAGGTCGAGGGGGCGCGTCTGAGTCCCCGACTCATCCGCTCACGGCGCAAGCGCCTCGGCCTCTCCCGCGAGGCTTTCGCCAGGCTCCTCGGCGTCAGCGCGGGCGCGGTCCTGGCCTGGGAAGGCGGCCGTTCCAAGCCCCGCGCCGCGGCGCGCGCGGCGCTCGTCGCCGTGCGCGCGCTCGGGCGACGCGAGGCTCACTGGCGCCTGGAGGCGATGGACGGAAAGCCTCGCCGTCCGGAAGCGGCGAAAGCGCGATAAGACGTCTGGAGGACTTCCCCGTCCTCCGCTTGACCGTTTGACCGGACCTCGGCGCACGCCGAGGTGGAGCGCCTGCGGACCGCCCCGCCTAAGCGGAGGCCGCCCGCCTTTCGGCGGACGGCCTCCCGGCCTTCAATCCTCCCCCGGCATCATCACCGTGATGACCGGCTCGCCGCCGTCTCCCGGCCCGCTGACGGCCCTCATGGCGACGGGACGAGGAGCCTTGCCGGACTCCGAGAGGAAGTAGGGCGCGAAGGCGACCTCGCGCCCGCTGACCGAGCGAAGCTCGGCCCGCAGGACGTTCAGCAGGTCCCAGGCCCGGCCGAGACAGCTCTGCCCCTCCCGCTTGAGCGCGGGGCTGGGCGAAACGACCGCCCAGACCCCCTGCGTCACCGCCAGCGGCCAGCGGAAGCCCGCCTCGCGGGCCAGTTGAGTCAGGTCCACGAGGACGCCGTCCTCGATAGCCTGGGCCCGCGTGTAGCTGTGAACGACCTCGAACTCCCCGATTTTGTCCATGTCTCTCCTCCTAGAATTACCGCAGGTCCAACGCCGCCGCCAGCCGCCGGAGCTTCTCGCGCGCCCGCGACAGTCGCGAACGCACGGTCCCCGTGGGGACCCCCAAGTGCCTGGCCGCCTCCTCGTAGCTCATGCCGTCCGCGTCGCAGAGCATCAGGAGCTTTCTGTCCCGCGCCTTGAGGCGACCCAGGGCCGTCCTCAAACGAGCGGAAGTCTCCTCGCGCTCAAGCCGGTCCAGCAAGTCCACGTCGTCCCCGGCCAAAACTTCGGCCAAGAGGCCCTCGCCGTCCACCGTCGTCCTGTCCAGCGAGAGCCCGTGCCGCCACGACGCGCGCCGCTTCGAGTCCGTGAACGCGTTGCGCAGGATGGTGAACAGCCAGCTTTTCACCGGTCGCGAGCGGTCGTAGCGGTCGCTCTCCCGAAGGACCCGGTAACACGCCTCCTGGACCAGTTCCCGGGCCTCCGTCTCGTCCTGGCACAAGTTGTAGGCGAAGCCGAACGCCTCCGTGTCCTGCCCCGACAAGTAACGCTTGAGAGCCTCGCTGATCACATCTCGCTTCGAAGCCCGGCCGTTTCCCTTCCCGTCCGATCCGAACGTCTCGTAGGTCTTTTTCATGTCGCACCTCCGCAGACCCGGAGGGCGAGGGACCCGAGGAAGGGCGAACGACGAGGAATAAATGGTGGGGCCCCACCCTGGGGCCGCGAAAACTTGGGGCTACGGCGGGGGTTGGGCCGGGTTTTCGCGGCGCCGGCGGGGTTGACCGTTTATGCCGCAGGAGGAGCCCTTCGCTCCTGGAGGACCGAGGGCGAGGGGCGACATGAAAAAGTCCGGAGAGACGGTAGGCGAGGACGGGAAGGCGTGGACAAAGCCAGGAAAGAATCCCGCCGCCGAACGGCGGGTGCGGTGGAGTTCTCGGGACCCCGCCTCAGGCGAGGGTGGAGCGCCGCGGACCGATCCGCGCCCGCAGGGCCGAGAAATCCAAGCGGCGGTGGGCGGGGTGGGTCAACCCGGCAGGGTTGTCCACGCCGTCCACGGACGCGTCGGCATCCGCCGCCGCTTTGGGTCTTGCGGGAGTCCGATTTCAGCTCTACACTGAGCGCGAACGAAGCCTTCCCCCAGGAGCGGCTTCCTTCGACAGGCGTCCCGGTTCCGGCTCGGAATCGGGACGCCTCTTTTTTTGGCCGCGTCGCGCCAGGCGGCCGGACTCCATGAAGCTGTAGTGCCGCCGGTCGGTCAGAATGATGTGGTCGGCAAGGTCGACCTGTAGCAGATGCCCGGCCAGCAGGAGCTGCATCGTCACGTGGCGGTCCGCTCGGCTCGGCCGGGGGTCCTGGGACGGATGGTTGTGCGCGACGACGACGCTGGAGGCGTTGTTGAGGAGCGCGCCCTTGAACACCTCGCGAGGGTGGGCGATCGAGGCGTCGAGACTGCCGATCGAGACGAGCTCGCAGGCGATGAGACGGTCCCGGGCGTCGAGGTCTAGGCGCCAGAAGTGTTCCCGGTCCAGGCCGCGCGCCAGCGGGCGCAGGACGCGGCAGGCGTCCTCGGCCGTGCGGATGAGGCGGCGGGGCCGCTTGCCCGTGCGAACGACCCTTAGGGTCGTCATCATCGCAGGAGCCCGCCCGCCAAGCGCGCGAGCTGCGCGCCGGCATGACCTCCCCGCCAGAGGATGAGCGCGCCGAACACGAGCGCGTATTCGACGGTCAGGGCGGCGAGGAACGAGCCCGCGAACGACATGCCCCTCGTTCGCGAAGAGAGCAGGCGCTCCGCCAAGGAGTAGGCGGCCGCGTCGAAGGTCAGCGCAAGGCGCAGCCCGCCCATCAAAGCAAAGGCCGCCACATAGGTCGAGACGCCGAACGTCAGGAACTCCATGAGGACGGCCTGGCGCAAGAAATGCGCGGCGGCCGGCAACGTGAGGACGCGGGCGTGAACGGCCCAAGCCGCGCAGAGCGCCGTCCAGGAGCCGAAGCGCGCGAGCGGCCGCCAATCCCACTGCGCCCAGGAGAAGCCGTCTTCGCTGCCGGGAAGCATGAGACACTACGTCATGCCCCCCGCGTTCGTTCCATGGCGGAGTTCGCGGTCCCTGCCGCAGATCCGGCAGGGAGGAGCGCTCGCGGACCGGTCCGCGCCCGGCACGGGGCGAACTCCGCC
>JAGWRY010000168.1 GCA_028869495.1 Elusimicrobiota bacterium
CGCGGCCCTGATCAAGCGCCTGCGCGACCCGCAGATCGCGATGGCGCGGCTCGACGACCCGCGCCGCGCGGTGCGCGCCGACCGCCTGGCCGCGCTGGTGCTGGGCGCGCCGGACTTCCAGCGGAGGTGAGCATGCCCGACGAGACCCTGACGCGCCGCCAGTTCCTGGCCCTGAGCGGGCTGGCCGCGACCGCGCTGGCCCTGCCCGACTGGGCGCGCGCGGCGGCCGACGCCGCGCGCCCGTCCGGCAAGACCGTCGTCGTCGTGCTCCAGCGCGGGGCGATGGACGGCCTCAACGTCGTGGTCCCCTTCCGCGACCCGTTCTACCGGAAGGCGCGGCCGACGATCGGCCTGGCGGCGCCGGGCCGGCCCGGCGGCGTGCTGGACCTCGACGGGACCTTCGGACTGCACCCCGCCCTGGCCGACCTCCTGCCGCTCTACAAGGAAGGCCGGCTCGCCTTCGTGCAGGCGGCGGGCTCGCCGGACGGGACGCGCTCCCACTTCGACGCGCAGGACTACATGGAGTCGGGCACGCCCGGCGTCAAGACGACCGAGGACGGCTGGCTCGACCGCGCGATGCTCGCCCGCCGCGCCGCGCGCGACCCGCTGGCGGCCGTCGCGATCGCGCCGCGCCTGCCGCTGATGATGCGCGGACGCTTCCCGGTCGCCGCCTTCACCCGCGTCGAGGAGCTTCGCGGCGTGCCGCTCGAGGGCTCCTTCGAGGCGCTCTACGACGGGGCGGTCGACGCGCTCCTCTCCGGCGCCGCGCGCGACCTCGGCGAGACGCGGCGCGCGCTCGCCGGCCTGCCGAAAGCCGGGCCCGACGCGCACCTGGCCCTCGGCTATCCGCGCGAGAGCCCCGGGCGCGACCTCTTCGAGCTGGCGCGCGTGCTGAAGGCGGGCCTGGGGACGCGCGTGGGCTTCGTCGAGGTCGGCGGCTGGGACCACCACTTCGACGAGGGGGCCGCCGAGGGGCGCCTCGCCCGCGCGCTGAAGGGCCTGGGGCGGTCGCTGGCCGCCTTCCACAAGGACCTGGGCTCGCGCGCGCAGGACGTCGTCCTCCTGACGATGACCGAGTTCGGACGCACGCTGGCGGAGAACGGCAACCGCGGCACCGACCACGGGCACGCGAGCGTGATGATGGCGCTCGGCGGGAAGGTCAAGGGCGGCCGCGTCTGGGGGCGTTGGCCCGGCCTGGATCCGGCCCAGCTCTACCAGGACCGCGACCTCGCGGTGACGACGGACTTCCGCCGCGTCGCCGGCGAGGCGCTGAAGACGCACCTGGGCCTCGCGAGCCTGGCGCCGGTCTTCCCCGGCGGGACTTGGGAGCCGCTCGGCCTGCTATAATCTCGTCGTGCGCGCGGACCTCGGAACCGCCCCGATCGAACGGATCACCTGTCTTTTCATCGGGCGCATCGGCGACGTGATCGTGACGACGCCGTTCCTGCGCGCCCTGCGCCGGCGCTTTCCGAAGGCGCGCATCCGCCTGATCGTCGCGGGCCGCGCGGCCGGCGTCCTGCCGCTGATCCCGTTCGTCGACGAGACCGCGGTCCTCGACAAGGCCTGGCGCCTCGGCGCGCACCTGAAGCTCGCGCGCCTCCTGCTCGGCCAGCCCTGCGACCTGCTCGTGGACCTGAACTCCTCGTTCTCGAAGACGTCGACCTTCCTGGCGCGGGCGGCGCGCGCGCGCCTGAGCCTGTCCTTCGACAAGGGCCGCGGCCCGAAGGTCTTCAACCGGACGATCCCCGCGCCGGACGAGCGCGAGCACGTGTCCGAGCGCTACGCACGCCTGGCCGACGCGCTGGGCGCGCCGTACGGTCCCGACCTCGAGCTGAAGGTTCCCGCGGACGCCGACGCGCGCGCCGCGGCCCTGCTGGCCGGCGTGCCGGGCGCCTCCGGCGGCGCGTTCAAGATTCTCGTCCACCCCGGCAACGTGACGCGCGCGCCGGCCTTCTGGCCGGCCGAGCGCCTGACCGAGCTCTGCGCGCGCCTGCAGAAGGACCCGTCCCTGCGCCTGTTCTTCCTGGCGGGTCCCGGCGAGCGCGAGGTCGTCGCGCGCATCGCCGGCGCCCTTCCGCACCCGGCGCCGCTGCTGCCCCCCGCCTCCCTGACGGTCGTCGGCGGGATGGTCAAGCGGATGAACCTGCTGGTCGGCAGCCTCACCTCGACGACCCACCTGGCCGCGGCGCTGGGCGTGCCGACCTTCGCGTTCTACGAGGGCTACACGCAGGCCGTCTGGCGCCCGCGCGGCGCGCGCCACGGCGGCACCGTCAGCGACTCGTGGAGCGGCGTCTCCTCGACGAGCGTCGACCAGGCCTGGTCGGCGCTGAAGGACCACCTCGGCCGCCTGTCCCCCTGGGTCTGACCCGTCGTCGTTCCGCGGGGAACGGCGTTCGACCACGAAGACACAAAGACACGAAGCACGGATGAAGGGTTAAAAACGACGTCGTAAGCCGTTAACCCTAAATCCGTTCATTGCCCGACCTGCCTTCGTGTCTTTGTGTCTTCGTGGTTCCCGCCGTTAAGAGCGAGGCGAGGCCAGGAGCCCGGAGAGGGCCGCCCAGGCCTCGTCGACCGACGGATGGCGGCCGGCGGCGTCGAGGACGACGTGTCCCGGGACGTGCGCGTAGCCGAAGCGCCAGGGCTCGGTGTGGCTGAAGAGCTCGACGGTCGGGGTCCCGACCGCGACGGCCAGGTGCATCGGCCCCGTGTCGGCGGTCAGCACCGCGCGGGCGTTCGCGATCGCGGCGGCGAAGTCGCGCAAGGGCCGCTCGGGCGCGGCGCGCACGCCGTCCGGCAGGACCAGGCCCTTGAGCAGTTCGCGCTCGGCTGGCCCCCCGGTCAGCACGACGCGGCGCCCGGCCGCGCGCAGGCGCCGCGCGAGCTCCAGGAACCACTCGGGCGGCAGGCGCTTCTCGGCGCGCGCGCCCAAAAACAGCGCGACCGACTCCGCGTCGAGGCCCCACTCCCGCCAGGTCCGCGCGCCCGCCTCGCGCTCGCCGGGGCCGAAATGCCACTCGGTGCGCAGAGCCGCGTCCGGCGGCAGGGGCGCGCCGGGCGCGGCGTGCCGGACCAGGCGCGCGAGGTTCGCGGTCTCGTGCGTGCGCTCCGCGGGGACGGGGACGAGGTCGTCGAGGAACCTGGCCGCGTCGCCGCGGTCGAAGCCGATCCGGCGCTTCGCGCCCGACAGCGCGGTCCAGGAGGCGCTCGACAGCGAGAACGCGTGCTGGGGCGAGAAGTCGAAGGCCAGGTCGTAGCGCCGCCGGCGCAGGCCGGGCAGGGCGCGCGCGGTCAGGACCTCGTCGACGCAGGGGTTGAAGGCGAGGGCCGCGCCGTACTTGTCGGCCAGCAGGACCTCGACGCGCGCGGCCGGGAACGCCGTCTTGAGCAGGCGCAGGGCCGGGGTCAGGAGCAGGACGTTGCCCAGGCGCGCGTCGTGGCGCACGGCCAGGACGCGGCGCACCGAGGCGGGGTCGACGGGACCGGCCGGGCGGCGCGGGCGCGGCAGGAGTCTGACCAAGCTGGCGCGCAGGAGCGCCTTGCCGCCCTTCTCGAGGCTCTTGCCCAGCCTTTTGGCGCCCATCGCGGCGATTCTACCACTTTCGTATAATCGCCCCATGCTGGTCGAGCGGCGCACCGAAGGCGACGTGACCCGCCTGACGCTGAACCGGCCGGAGGCGCTCAACGCGCTCTCCGAGCCGCTGGCGCGGGAGTTCGCGGCGGCGGTCCGCCGGACCGCGCGGGAGCGCACGCGCGTCGTCCTGCTCGAGGGCGCGGGGCGAGCCTTCTGCGCGGGCGGTGACCTGGGCTTCATCGCGGAGAACCGCCGCCGTCCGGAAGCGGCGCTGGCGGCGCGGATGCGCCGCTTCTACGGGGCGTTCCTGTCGGTCCGGGACCTTCCTCAAGTCACGATCGCCAAGGTTCACGGAGCGGCCGTCGGGGCGGGGCTCTGCCTCGCCCTGGCCTGCGATCTGCGCGTCGTCGCCGACGACGCGCGGCTCGCCTTCAACTTCGTGCGCCTGGGGCTCAACCCCGGCATGGCCGCCTGGCCGCTGGCGCGCGCCGCCCTCGGCGAGGCGCGGGCGCGGGAGCTGCTCTTCACCGGACGCTTCTTCGCCGGGCGCGAGCTCGCCGCCTGGGGCGCCGCGGCGGCCGCCGCGCCGGGCGAGGCGCTCGACGCGGCCGC
>JAGWRY010000169.1 GCA_028869495.1 Elusimicrobiota bacterium
CCGCGCTCCTGCAGGGCGGCGCCAAGGACCTGACCCTGGTCTCCAACAACGCGGGCCTCGACGAGTTCGGCATCGGCACGCTGATCCGCGCCGGCCGCGTGAAGAAGATGATCATGTCCTACGGCGGCGAGTGCCGCGCGTTCGAGGACGGGGCGCTCGCGGGCACGATCCAGGTGGAGTGGAACCCGCAGGGCACGCTCGCCGAGCGCATCCGCGCCGCCGGCGCGGGCGTGGCCGGCTTCTACACCCCGACCGGCTACGGCACGCCGGTCGCCGAGGGCAAGGAGACGCGGCAGTTCGACGGGCGCTGGTACGTCTTCGAGCGCGCGCTGAAGGCCGACTTCTCGCTGATCAAGGCCTGGCGCGGCGACGCGGCCGGCAACCTCGAGTACCGCAAGACCGCGCGCAACTTCAACCAGGTGATGGCGACCGCCGCGGACCGCGTGATCGCCGAGGTCGAGCAGCTCGTCGAGATCGGCGGGCTCCACCCGGATCACATCCACACCCCGGGCGTCTACGTGGACGCCGTCCTGAAGGGCCCGAAGTACGTCAAGCCCATCGAAAAGCTCACCGTCCGGAAGGCGGCCGCCCATGTCTGAGAAAGTCCAGGACTCCCGCGTCGTGATCGCCAAGCAGGCGGCGCGCCTGCTCCAGAACGGCGACTACGTGAACCTGGGCATCGGCATCCCGACGCTGATCCCGAACCTCCTGCCCAAGGGCGTCGAGATCACGCTCCACACCGAGAACGGGATGCTCGGCTACGGCCCCTACCCGCGCGAGGGCGAGCAGGACCCGGACCTGATCAACGCCGGCAAGGAGACGATCACGGAGCTGCCCGGCTGCTCGTACTTCGGCTCGCACGACTCGTTCGCGATCGTGCGCGGCGGCCATCTCGACGCGACCGTCCTCGGCGCGATGCAGGTCTCGGCCGGCGGCGACCTCGCGAACTGGATGATCCCCGGCAAAAAGGTCAAGGGGATGGGCGGCGCGATGGACATGGTCGCCGGCGCCAAGAAGGTCATCGTCGCGATGGAGCACGCGACGAAGGACGGCAAGCCGAAGATCCTGCCCGAGTGCACCCTGCCGCTGACCGGCAAGGGCGTCGTGCACGTGATCGTGACCGAGCTGGCGACCTTCGAGGTCGGCGCGGACGGGCTCACGCTGACCGCGCGCCGCGCCGACGCCGACGTCGAGGCGATCAAGAAGGTCACCGGCGCCCCGTTCAAGACCGCGGCCAAGGTCGCGCTCTACGAGCGCTAGGTCGAGGGAACATTCCCGCCTCCCCGGAGTCTCACCCCCCGCCCGAGGCGGAGTTCCTGGAGCGGAACGCCGCCCGGGTCTTCAACCTCGCGCTGCGCCTGACCGGCAGCCGCGCGGACGCGGAGGATCTGGCGCAGGACTCCCTCCTGCGCGCCGTGCGGGCCCTGCCGTCGTTCCGCGGCGACAGCCGGGAGTCGACCTGGCTGCACCGGATCACGGTCAACGCCTGGAAGAGCTCCCTGCGCGCGCGCCGCCGCAGCGCCTTCTGGCGCTCGGCGACGCTCGGGCTGGTCGGCGGGGAGGAGGGCGAGCGCGACGTCCGCGCCGTCGAGCCGCCGCTCGACGCGGGGCTGGAGAAGGAGGAGAGGACGGCGGCGGTGCAGAAGGCTCTCCTCGCGCTGGAGCCGGACGACCGGGCGATCGTCGTCCTGCGCGAGCTCGAGGACGCGTCGTACGAGGAGATCGGCCGGACGCTGGACCTGCCGCAGGGGACGGTGAAGTCGCGGCTCTTCCGCGCCCGGGCGAAGCTGAAGAGCCTTCTGGAAGGGACGGCGGCGAGGCCATGAACGACGAGGATCTGCAGGCGCTGTCGGCGTACCTGGACGGGGTCCTCCCCGAGCCGGAGCGGCGCGCGCTCGAGGAGCGCCTCGCCTCGTCCGAGGCCCTGCGCCGCGAGCTCGAGGGCCTGCGCGCGGCTTCGCGCGCGGTGCGGGACCTCCCGCGCGAGCCCGCGCCCGAGGGACTGATCGCGCGCGTGCGCGCGCGCCGCGAGCGCGGCGAGCGCCCGCGCCAGGACTGGGTCATCCTGCCGCCGGCCCTGCGCCCGGTCGCCTTCGCGCTCTCCTGCGGAATCGTCGCCCTCTTCATCTGGAACCGCGTCGTCTACCGGGAGCCCGAGGAGACGGGCCCCGTCCACGCGGTCGGCATCGCCGACGTCGCGACCCGGACCCAGGCGCCGCTCTCCCAGTACGACGTCAGCGGCGCCGTCACGCAGACCCCGCAGGCCCCGCTCGGCGACGCGGACCGCATCGCGGCCGGCAAGGCCGCCGCGGACGCCGCCGCCGCGCGCGGAGGCCTCTCCCCGAACGGCCACGCGCCGGGCGCGCCGATCGCCGGCGGCGCCGCCCCGCCCGAACCCGCCTCCGCGATCATGACGGAGCAGGAGCGCTCCGCGCGCAACGAGGAGCTGATCGCCGGCCTCGAGCGGCAGAAGAAGGAGATGGGGATCGCCCGCGTGCTGACCAAGCGCGAGGCCCTGCTCGAGCAGCGCGGCGAGGAGCTGGGCGGGCCGCCGACCGAACCCGCCTCCGCCCTGCGCCGCTCCCGCCCGGCCCTGCTCGCCGAGCGCGGCTGGGGCTCCGCCGTCGTCCCGGCCCCCGCGCCGTCCGGCTCGACCCCGGCCTCGGCGCGGCCGGCCCCGGACGCCGGCCTCGTCTTCACCGAGCAGCAGAGCCTGTCGGCGGCCTGGGTCCTGCTCGGCCTGCCCGGGCGGGCCCCGGCGGCCGACTTCTCGCGCGGGCGCGTCCTGCTGTTGAAGCCGTCGGCGACCAAGGTCCTCTCGGCGAAGGCCGGCCCGGACGCGGTCACGGTCGTCTTCCGGTCGCTCCTGCCGGGCGAGACGGCCGACCCCGCGCGCGACCGCGTCGCGCTGATCCCGCAGACCCCTCGCGCCGTGATCATCCTCGACGCGTCGCGCTGACGCGCGCGGCCGGCCTAGCGCGGGCGCAGGGCCAGCGGCGGCAGGACGACGGCGGGCCGCCGCGCGTCCAGGACGATCTCCTCGTCCGGCCCGGAGACCGAGGCGCCGGCGCTCCCCGCGTCGTCCGGAAGCGCCGCGACGAGGCAGTAGCGCCCCGCCCCGAGCCCGGAGAAGGAGAAGCGTCCGCGCGCGTCCGGCTCGCCGGACGCGACCAGGCCCGAGGCGTCGAGCAGGCAGGGCGCCCCCGGCCCGTCGAGGCGGTAGAGCGCGACGCGCG
>JAGWRY010000170.1 GCA_028869495.1 Elusimicrobiota bacterium
AGGTCCGGCCGCCGCCGCCGCCGCCGCGAGCGGCGCCAGCGCGAAAAAGAGCGGCAGGGCCCAGGCGCGCTCGCTCGGCCAGGCGGCCTCGCTCAGGCGCGGCTTGACGAGGAAGAGGACGGCGCCGGCCGCCAGCGCCGACAGCGCCAGGCGCAGGCCGCCCGAGGCCTCCTCCTCGCCGAGCCAGGCGGCGCGCGCGCCGTAGAGGACGACGAGCGAGGCGGGGACCGACAGGAAGATGAAGTGGTTCTGCGCGCCGGCCAGCGCGGCGGCGGTCAGCCCGAGCGCGCGCGCGAAGGTCGGCGGGCCGTCGAGCAGGATCAGGATCAGCGCCAGCAGGAGCGGCTGGAGCGCGTAGACGTCCCAGGCCAGCCGCGCGTGCAGCAGCGAGTACGCGCTGCCGGCCAGGAGGACCGCCCACCAGGCCGCGGCGGCGCTCCCCGCGCGGCGGCGCAGGTGCAGCGCCGTCAGCGCGAAGGCCAGGACGTTCGCGGCGGCCCCGAACAGCCTCAGCGGGCGCACGCCCGGTCCCAGCGCGGCGAAGACGCGCGACACGCACCAGCCGAAGAGCGGGCCGGTGTAGGTGTTCATCTCGTGCGGAGTGAACAGCCCGCCCGCGCGCAGGCGCAGCGCGTAGAGGCCGATCCAGGCCTCGTCGGAGGTCAGCGCGGGCAGTCGGCCGAGGCCGGCCAGGACGCAGGCCGCGGCCAGGGCCAGCCCGGCGAGCGCGAGCGCGTCGTCGCGGCGCTTGGACACGGCGCTTATTCTAGCCTATAATGCGGACATGACCACGAAGACCTCTTCCCTGATGGATTTCCTCGACGAGGAGCTCGCCCAGCTCAAGAAGGAGGGCCGCTCCGCGAAGCTCCGCGTCGTGACCGGCCCGCAGGCCCCGGTCTCGGTCGTCGACGGCCGGAAGGTCGTCAACCTGACCTCGAACAACTACCTGGACCTGACCGAGCACCCGAAGCTCCGCGCGGCCGCCAAGGACGCGATCGACCGCTGCGGCGTCGGCACGGCCGCGGTGCGCCCGATCATCGGCACGATGGACCTGCACGTCGAGCTGGAGAGGAAGCTGGCGAAGTTCAAGGGGACCGAGGCCTGCCTCGTCTTCCAGTCCGGCTTCACGGTCAACGTCGCCTGCTGCCAGAGCCTGATGACCTCGGAGAGCGACCTGCTGATCAGCGACGAGCTCAACCACGCGTCGATCATCGACGGCGCGCGCTTGTCGAAGGCCAAGCGCGCGATATACCCGCATCGGGACATGGCGGCCTTGGAAAAGATCCTGGCGTCGCCGGAGGCGAGGTCCGCCCGCCGGAAGATGATCGTCACCGACGGCGTCTTCTCGATGGACGGAGACGTCGCGCCCCTGCCCGCGATCGTCGAATTGGCGGAGAAATACGGCGCGTTCGTCATGGTCGACGACGCGCACGCCTCCGGCGTGATGGGCCCGAACGGCCGGGGCACGCCCGCGCACTTCGGGGTCTCGGACCGAGTGCAGGTCCAGATCGGCACGCTGTCGAAAGCGGTCGGCGCGGTCGGCGGCTACGTCGCCGGCGAGAAGCGCCTGATCGACTACCTGACCTCGGTCGCGCGGCCGTTCATCTTCTCGAGCTCGGTCCCGCCGTCGGTCGCCGCGACCTGCTCGGCCGCCGTCGACGTGATGCTGGACGAGCCCGAGCGGATCAAGAAGCTCTGGGACAACGCGAACCACCTGAAGGAGGGGCTGCGGAAGCTCGGCTTCGACACCGGCGCCTCCGAGACGCCGATCACGCCGGTCATGGTCGGCGACACCTTCAAGGCGCAGAAGTTCTCGGCCCGCCTGTTCGAGGAGGGGGTCTTCGCGCTGTCGATCTGCTACCCGATCGTCGCGCGCGGCAAGGACCGCCTGCGCACGATCGTCTCGGCCGGGCATTCGACGAAGGACCTGGACCTCGCCCTCGAGAAGTTCGCGAAGGTCGGCCGCGAGCTGGGCCTGATCTCCTAGGCCGGGCCCTGGCGCGCCGGCCGTCCGGGGTCTATACTGCGGCCATGAGCCCCCGAACCCTCCGCGCGCTCGCCGCCTTCGCCGCGGCCGCGCTCGCCGCCGTCCCGGCGCGCGCGTCCCTGCTCGACCAGCTGAAGGCCCAGGCCGACGCGTCCCAGTCCGCGCCGGCCGTCCCGACGGCCTCCGGCGGCGCGGCGGCCGCCCCGGCGACGCCGGACGCCGTCCCCCTCGACGTGACCAAGGTCGTCGCCGCCGACGGCACCGACGTCTTCGCGCAGCCGCGGGAGCCGGCGGCCTCCGACGAGGCGGCCTACGAGAAGGCCCTCGTCGCCCAGCTGCGCCGCGGCGAGTCGGTCAAGGTGCTCGGGCAGATCCCGGGCTGGTCGCAGGTCGAGATCAACCGCCGCGACTGGAACGAGACGACGGGAGCCTGGGAGAAGTCGAAGGGCTGGGTCGCGACCTCCGCCCTCGCCGACGGCATCGCCGACCTCGCGCCGCAGACGAAGGCCGAGGCGGTCTTCGACGTCGCGCCGGCCTTCGTCCCGCTGACGCCCGACGCCTGCCGCGACGCCTTCCTTCAGAAGCTGAAGGGCTTCGTCGGCACGCCGTACGTCTGGGGCGGGACCTCGCACCGCGGCGTCGACTGCTCGGGGCTGGTGATCTCGTCCCTGCTCGAGGCCGGCTGCCTGCGCGAGGCGCCGCCGCGCACCGCGGCCGGCCAGCAGAGGGCCGCGATCCCGATCACCGCCGCCCAGCTCCAGCCCGGCGACCTGATCTTCCACGGCGAGCCGGCCCACCACGTCCTGGTCTTCCTGGGCAAGGACGCCGCGGGCCGGGACGAGGTGATCGAGGCCCCGCACCGCCACACGGTGGTCAACATCCACCCGTGGGCGCCGGGCGGAGAGAACTACGGGGCCCTGCTGCCCCGCCTCGAGCGCTGAGCGCCCCGCTTGACCGCGCGCGGGCGCGTCGTGTATCATGTTTTCAGAATTTACTGAAAGTATGAACCACGCGGGCGCCGCCGGACTGAAGGACGCGAAGGACCGCTTCGTGCGGACCTGGGGCGAGATGGCCTCGCAGTGGGGCATCAACAAGACGATGGCCCGCGTCCACGCGCTGCTGATGGCGTCCGACGCGGCGCTCTCCACCGACGAGGTGATGTCCGCGCTCGGCATCAGCCGCGGCAACGCGAACATGAACCTGCGCGCGCTCGTCGACTGGGGGCTGGTCCGGCGCGTCGCGGTCGGCGGGGAGCGCAAGGAGTACTTCCAGAGCGAGAAGGACGTCTGGAACATGTGCTGCCGGATCGCGCGCGAGCGCAAGAAGCGCGAGATCGAACCCGTGATCGGCGCGCTCGAGGAGTGCCTGCGGGAGGCGGGGGGCGGCCGGGACGCGGCGGCCTTCCGGCGCAAGCTGACCGACCTCCTGGAGCTCGTGCGCCTGCTCGACTTCGTGCTCGGCAAGCTCGCCCAGCAGGAGAAGAACGCGGTGATGCCGCGGGTCCTGACCCTGATGAAGGCGATGGGCTGACAGTGGTATAATCATGGCCTCGA
Organism: Elusimicrobiota bacterium; assembly: GCA_028869495.1. Taxonomy (GTDB): domain Bacteria; phylum Elusimicrobiota; class Elusimicrobia; order UBA1565; family UBA9628; genus GWA2-66-18. Next base: position 3,541 of record JAGWRY010000170.1, read on the forward strand.
TGCCGCTCTCGCTCTTGAAGATGGAGGACTCGCTGGCCCGCGTGCGCGCGGGGCTCGAGGGCCGCGCGCGGCGCATCGAGGGCCGCGTCGGCCAGGAGCTGGCGGCCTTCGTCTCGCGCCCGGGCAAGATGCTGCGCTCGCGCTTCTGCCTGCTGCTCGGCGCCGCGCTGGGCGTGCCCGAGGACAAGGCCGAGGCGGCCTCGCGCGCGCTCGAGCTGGTCCACAACGCGAGCCTGCTCCACGACGACTGCGTCGACGAGGCGACCCTGCGCCGCTCCTACCCGACGCCGAACGCCGCCTTCAACGTCCCGACCGCGCTGCTGCTCGGGGACCTGGCCTTCTCGCAGGGCCTGGAGGAAGCCGTCGACATCTCGCCGAGCGCGGCGCGCCTGCTGGTGACCGCGGTGCGCGAGATGACGGTCGGCGAGCTCCAGGAGGAGTTCCTGAAGGGCTCTCTGGACCTGACGGTCGACTCCTACATGGGCGTCTGCTCGCGCAAGACCGGCGCGCTCTTCGAGTGGGCCGGCGCGGTGCTCTCCGAGCTGTCCCCGTTCCCGCATGCGCAGGCCGATCCGCCGCGCCTGGCCTGCGCGGCCGGGATCCTGCTCCAGATCGTCGACGACATCCACGACTACACTTTGCCCGAGCGCGCGTCCGGCAAGGACGAGGGGCAGGACCTGAAGAACCGCCGGCTGACCCTGCCCTGCCTCTACGCCCTGGCCGCGCCGGCCGACCGCGAGGCCTTCCTGGCCCTGTGGAACGCGCGCGATTCCGCCGGCCTGGCCAAGTTCCTGAAGGAGCGCGGCCACGTGCGGAAGGCCCGCGACAAGGGCCGCGAGCTCGTCGACTCGATGCTCGCGATGATCAAGAAGCTGCCGTGCCGGGCCGAGGCCGGGGAGCTCGCCTTCTTCGTCGAGCTGCTCGCCAAGAGGGAGTTCTAACTTGTCGTACGAGGCGCTGATCAAGAAGGCGTGGTCGAGCGGGGCGTACACGCTCGACGAGGCGGAGGCGGCGAAGGCCGACCCCGCCGCGGCCGCCGGCCGCCGCCAGGTCCGCCTCGAGATGGAAGAGATCGCGGAGCGCGAGTCCTGGGACGCCGGGGCCTGCTTCTCCGCCCACAAAGAGGGAATCATGAAACTGGCCCCGTTCGTGAAGTTCCGCGAGGAGAAGTTCGGCGCGGTGCTGTTCGAGACGCGCTCCGAGAAGGTCTACACGCTGAGCCCGACCGGCGCGGCGGTCGTGCGCGAGGTGATCGCCGGCGCCGACGCGTCGAGCCTGGTCTCCAAGCTCCAGTCCAAGTACGAGGACCCGTCCGGAAAGATGGCCCAGGAGGCGACCGCCTTCCTCGGCCAGCTGAAGGAGAAGGGCCTGATCGTCGAGTAGCGCCGATGAGCACCGAAACCCTCCCGAAGGAAGAGACCGGCACCTCGGACCTCGGCGCGCCCCTCTACGTCGCCTGGCAGATCACCAACGACTGCAACCTCGCCTGCCTGCACTGCATCGAGGAGTCGGGCCCGGGCAAGGCCTTCCCGGACGAGCTGACGACCGAGGAGGCCTACGCGGTCATCGACCAGCTGGTGAAGTCCGAGGTCCCCTACGTCTCGTTCTCCGGCGGCGAGCCGATGGTGCGCCCGGACTTCTTCGGGATGGTCGAGCGCATCACGAAGGGCGGCGTCGGCCTCAAGATCGAGACCAACGGCCACTACCTCAGCCCCGAGAACTGCGCGCGCTTCAAGGACCTGGGCGTCAAGGCCGTCCAGGTCTCCCTCGACGGCGCCAGCCCCGCCAGCTTCAACAAGATGCGCGTGCACGGCCGCTTCGACGAGGCGCTCAAAGGGATCGCCAACCTGCGCGCGGCCGGCGTCCCGATTGAGATCAACTTCGTGCCGGCCAAGTTCAACATCAAGGAGATCGGCGCGGCCGTCGACCTCGCGCATTCGATCGGCGCCTACTCGTTCTACACCGGCAAGCTGATGTACACCGGCAACGCGGTGCGCACCTGGCACATCACGGCGCCCGACGAGAAGGACTACCCGGAGTACTTCGCGACGCTGAAGGCGAAGTGCGACGAATACCAGGGCCGGATGCGGGTCTATTATCACGAGATGGGCCTCCTGGACGAACTGCGCTACCGCCTGGAGAACCCGGCGGCGCTGTTCATCATCCTTCCCAACGGAAAAGTGAAGCTGATCAACGCGCTGCCGTTCACGTGCGGCGATCTGAGAAAAGACAGTCTCGGTCAGGTCTGGCAGAACTTTCAGGACGCTTGGAAGAGCCCGAGAGTATCTGCCTTCGTCGACCGCCTGGCCGAGGACCCGACGGTCGTCTCGCGGCTCCATCAGTGGGAGGAGGCCGTCTAGCGATGACCGACGTCTTCTCCGCGCCCCACGCCCCGGCCGACCAGCCTCTCGTCCTGAAGGTCGCCTCGGTCGTGCGCTACCGCTTCTTCCTGTACGCGGGGCTGCTGCCGTACCTGCTGGGCGCGGCGTGGGCCTACGGCGTGGACAAGACCTTCCGGCCGGGCGTGTTCTGGCTGGGCCTCTTCGGCATCTTCCTGTCGGTCGTCGGCGTCGAGAGCTTCAACGAGTACTTCGACGCGAAGATGGGCACCGACCGCGTCTTCAACCCCGACGCCGACGAGTACATCCCCGAATGGATGTTCTCCCTCGGGGTCGCCGCCTTCGCCGTCGCGGCCGCCATCGGCTTCTTCCTCGCCTGGGGCGGCGGCTGGCCGATCGTCCTCTACACGCTGCTCGGCGGCGCGGCGGCGGTCTGGTACGTCGGCCCGCCGGTGCGCTGGGTCTACCGCGGCCTCGGCGAGACCGTGATCGGCCTCTCGTACGGCCCGTTCATGACGCTGGGCTCGGTCCAGCTCCACACGCACCGCTTCTCCCGGGGCGCGCTCTTGGCCTCCTTGGTGCCTGGCCTCCTGATCATGTCGCTGGCCGTCGTCAACAACATCCCGGACTACCACCAGGACCGGCTGGTCGGCAAGAAGAACCTCGTGGTCCGGCTCGGCCGCAAGAACGGCCGCTTCCTGTACCTGGCGATCTCGGCCCTGGGGCTGGCGATCGCGGTGCTGGGCGCCGCGCTCGGGATCTTCCCGCGCGAGGCGATCTTGGCCGCCGTCGTCGGCCTGCCGCTCTGGTACGCGAGCCTCAAGGCGGGGCGCGAGACCTGGGACACGCCGCGCCTGTTCGTGCCGGCCGTCAAGCGGATCGTCCAGTGCTACGCGCTGGCGACGACGGTCTTCGCCCTCGCCGTCGCCTTCGGAGGGCTCCGGTGAGGATCGACTCCTTCTCGGCGCCGACGATGGCGACCTGGCAGCTGACGCGCGACTGCAACCTGGCCTGCCTGCACTGCTGCACGGACTCGGCCCCGGGCCGGGCGCTCCCGCACGAGCTCTCCCGCGAGCGCGCGCTGTCCCTGGCGCGCGAGATCGTCGCGGCGGGCGTGCCGTACGCGATGATCGTCGGCGGCGAGCCGACGCTGGTCCCGCACTTCGCCGAGGTCTGCCGGATCCTGTCCGACGGCGGAGTCTGGCTGAAGGTCGAGACCAACGGGATGGACTTCGACCCCGCGGCGCTGAAGGGCCTGCAGGTGCGCTCCGTCCAGATCTCTCTCGACGGCGCGACCCAGGGCGTCTTCGCCCGGCAGAGGCCGGGGGGAAGCCTCGAGAAGGCCGTCGCCTCCTGCCGCGCGGTCGTCGCGGCCGGCCTGCCTCTCGAGATCACCTTCGCGCCGACCAGGCTCAATATTCAGGAAGCCCCGGCCGTGATCGGCCTGGCCCTGGACCTGAAGGCCTTCCGCTTCAACACCGGCAAGCTGATGCGCGTGGGCACCGCCGCCAAGCTCTGGGAGCGCCTGGAGCCGACGGACGCGCAGTACGCGGACTTCCGCGCCCTGCTCGACCGCCGCAAGGGCGAGCTGGCCGGGCGCCTGGAGCTCTGCTACGAGCCGTTCTCGATCGACGAGGAGATCCGCGGCCGCGGCCTGGAGCCGTCCGGCACCCTGCTGATCCTCCCCGACGGGCGCGTGAAGGTCGCCGCGCCCCTGCCGTACGTCTGCGCCGACTTGAGCCGCACGTCGTTCCTCGAGGCTTGGGACGCCTATCGCAAAGCGTGGAGCGATCCGCGCGTCCTGAACGCCGCCGAGCGCCTCGCCGCCGACCCCGGGTTGTCGGCGAAGGCCAATGCGTGGTTCTCTCTGGACTCGCTCTCGCACGATTTGCCGGCCGTGGTCTGACCGGCGAAAAAGGAGCACCAATGAACGACCAGAAGACCGTGACGGATGCCAAGGCCGAGCCGAAGCTCGCTTGGGAGACCCCCTCTTTGGAGGAGGTTTCCGAGCGCGTGATGGCCCAGCCGTACATTCGCTTCACGTGATGCACCGGAGGGGGGCGTCGGTGGGCGACTACCGCGCCCCCCTCTTTCTGGCTTGGCAGCTGACCAATAATTGCACGGGGCGCTGCCTGCATTGCTGCGAGGAATCCGGGAAGGATTTCGTCTGGCCGGACGAGATGACGCGCGCGCAAGCGCTGTCGCTGGCGCGCCAAATCGTCGAATTGAAGATCGCCTACGTCGCCTTCGGCGGCGGGGAGCCGATGTCGTCGCCGTTCGTCTGGGAGATCTTCGAGACCCTGGCCTCCGGGGGCACGGAGATCAAGATCGAGACGAACGGTCTCGATCTCGACGACGCGGCGTGCGACCGCCTGAAGGCGCTCAACGTCGCCTGCGTCCAGATCTCGATCGACGGGAAAGACGCCGCGACCCACGAGAAGCTGCGCCCCGGCTCCGGCTATAAGCCCGCCTGGGAGGCCGTCGACCGCCTCGTCGCGCGCGGCCTCGAGCCCGAGCTCGTCTTCATCCCGACCAAGCTCAACGTCCAGGACGCCGTCGCCGTTTACGAGCAGGCCGCCGCGCGGGGCGTGCGCACCTTCGTCACCGGCCCGCTGATGCGCCTGGGCCGCGCGGCCGCCGCCTGGGACGCGCTGGCCGCCTCCGACGAGGACTGGGCCGAGGCCTCGCTGTCCCTGAAGGCCGCCGCGGCGGCCCTGAAGGGCCCGCGCCTGGCGCTCTACCCGTGGGGCATCCAGCAGGAGATGAAGACCCGCGCCGAGAGCCCGCAGTCGATGGTGCTGGTCGTGCCCAACGGCCGGGCCAAGCTCCTCAACGCCCTGCCGTTTTCGGTCGCCGACCTCAAGACCGAGAGCCTGGCCTCGGCCTGGCCGAAGGTCGGCGCGGCCTGGAAGTCCAAGGAAGTCCAGGACTTCGTCGCGCGCGCCCAGACGGACGCGTCCCTCCTGCGGCACGCCAACGAGTGCTGGGACCTGCGCGTCGCCGCCTGAGCCGCTCCTAGAACGCGCCGAAGCCGCGCTTCTTGCCGTCGTCGGGCGCCGGGGGCTTGGGCGCCGCGGCCGGGGCGGGCTTGTCGACGAGGATGAAGACGTCCACGTCGAGGCGCGCGCCCATCACGCCCAGCCAGCGCAGGTCGTCCCGGTCGAACCTCAGGCGCGGGCCGCTCTTGCGGTGGACCTGGCAGGTCATCTCGATCGTCGCGTCCTTGGCCAGCGCCCCGATCTTCTGCGCGTGGGGCGCCAGGCGCTTCAGCATCGCCTTCAGGTGGTCGCCGAGCTCGTTCTGCGCGGGCCGGTCCGACTCGAGGACGAAGCCGTGGAGCTTCTCGACCGCGCCGAAGGCGCCGCGGGCCTCGCCGGCCTTCCACGACAGGTCGGGCTTGAGCCCGAGACGGGTCTCGAGCTCGCGGGCGCTCAAGCTCGCGCTCGAGATCTTGAAGACGACGCTCGTCTGCTCCCTCTGGGCCATGTCTCTTCTCCTCCGTTCAGTGCCGGAAATGCCGGACGCCGGTCGCGGCCAGCGCGACGCCGCGCCGGTCGCAGGCCTCGGCGGCGTCCTTGTCCTCGGATGCGCCGCCCGGGTGGATGATCGCGGTCACGCCGCCGTCGGCGGCCGCGTGGACATGCTCGGCGGTCAGCGCGCCGTCGCAGGCCATCACGAGCGGCTCGCCGGCGGGCAGGATCGGGTGGCGCTCCTGCGACTTGACCAGGGCCAAGCGCACGGCGTCGAGGCGCGAGGTCTGCCCGGAGCCGATCCCGATCACGGTCGTCCCCCGCGCGATGACGGCCGCGTGCGTGCGCGCGTGCATCGCGACGCGCCAGGCGACCCCCAGCGCCGCCGACTCGACCGCGTCGGCCGCGCGCTTCGAGGCGCTCTTGGTCTCGGCCAGGAACGGGCGCTGGTCCTTCTCCTGGACGAGCATGCCGCCGGCGACCGCGCGCAGGTCCAGCTCCGACGGGGCGATCAGCGTCGAGGGCAGGGTCACCAGGCGGATGTCCTTCTTCGTCCGCAGCAGGGACAGCGCCTGCGGCGAGAAGTCGGGCGCGGCGATGCAGGCGACGAACTCCTCGGCGAAGAACTGCGCGGCGGCCTCGTCGACCGCGCGGTTGACGGCCGCGGTGCCGCGGAAGCAGCCGCGCGGGTCGCCGGCGTACGCGCGGCGCGCGGCCGCGGTCAGGTCGTCGGCGGCGGAAAATCCCGCGGGGACCGCGTGCTTGACGATCGCGCAGGAGGCTTGCGTGAACGCGTTGACCAGCTCCCAGGCGGTCTCCAGGTCCAGGTAGTGGCCGTAGGAGAGCGGGCGCCCGCAGACGAGCGACGCGGCGTTGAGGCCCCACGGGCGCGCGCCGGAGAGGGTGTAGAACGCGCCGGCCTGGTGCGGGTTCTCCCCGTAGCGTAGGTCGACCGACTTCTTCAGCGCGACGACGACCTCGTCCGGGAACTCCTCCCACTTGCCGCCGAGGAACTGCGCGACGGTCGAGTCGTAGTAGGCCGCGTAGTGGAAGGCCTTCGCGGCCAGCGCCTGGCGGCGGTCGGGGAGCATCCGGTCGTAGGCCTTCAGCGTCGCGACCGCCTGCTGGTAGTCGTCCGGGTCGCAGAGGGGAATCACGTTCTTGAAGTTGCGCGCGGCCGCGCGCAGGAGGGCCGGGCCGACCGGGTCCACGTAGGCGAGGACCTCGTCCTGCGAGAGCGCGGCGTCGGCCGCCGCCTGCGCGAGCGGATAGACGTTGACCGCGACGAGGTCGATGCCCGGGCGGCCGCCCGCGAGCGCGCCGACGATCTTCGGATGCAGGAGCCCGAGCGCGTCGGCGGGCAGGCTCTGCCCGGCGAACTCGGACAGGGTCTTGTGCCGGGCCTCGGCCTGGCGCAGGGCGGTCGCGGTCGGCCCCGCGGCGACCAGCTCGTAGCCGAGCTCGAGCAGGGCGTGCGCGAACTCGACGACGCCGGTGCGGTCGGCGACGTGGAGCAGGGCGACGCGGGCGCGGTCCTCTTTCGCGCTCAGGGCAGCATCTCCTTGAACTGCTCCTCGGTCAGCACCGGCACGCCCAGCTCCGCCGCCTTGCGCAGCTTGGAGCCCGCGGCCTCTCCGGCCACGACGTAGGAGGTCTTGGACGAGACCGAGCCCGAGGCCTTGCCGCCGAGGGCCTTGACCCTCTCCTCGGCCTCCTCTCGGGTGAACGACGATAATTCCCCGGTGAAGACGAACGTCTTTCCGGCGAACGGAGCCCCGGCGACGACCTTCTTCTCCGGTTTGGCCATCGTCAGCCCGGCGTCGCGCAGGCGGCGGACCAGCCGTTTCCCGGTGCCTGAGGCGAAGAAGGCCGCGATCGACTTGGCGACGATCGGACCCACGTCCGAGACGGACTGCAGGTCCTCCTCGGAGGCGTTCAAAAGCCCGTCGACGTCGAAGCGCTCGGCCAGGGTCTCGGCGGTCTTCTCGCCGACCTGTCTGATCCCCAAGGCGTTGAGGACTCGGTCGAGGGTCTTCGTCTTGCTCGCCTCGATCTGAGCCAAAAGATTGTCCGCCTTCTTGTCCGCGAACAGCTCCAGATCGAGAAGCTGTTCCTTGGTCAGGGAATAGACGTCCGCGACGTCCTTGACCATCCCGCGCGCGACCAGCTGGTCCACCGCCGAGTCGCCGAGTCCGGCGATGTCCATCGCGGGCCTCGAGGCGAAGTGCTCGAGCGTCCGGCGCAATTGCGCCGGGCAGGAGGGGTTGTCGCAGCGGTAGGCGACCCGGCCCTCCTCCTTGATCACGGGAGAGCCGCAGTCCGGGCACGCCTCGGGCGGGACGATCGTTTTGCCGCGCTTAGCCCTCTCGACGACCTTGACGATCTTCGGGATCACCTCGCCGGCGCGCTCGATGAGGACCCGGTCGCCGACCTTGAGGCCCAGGCGGCCGATCTCCTCGAAGTTGTGCAGGGTCACCGAGGAGATCGTGACGCCGGCGCAGAAGACGGGCTTCACTTTCGCGACCGGCGTGATCGTCCCGGTCCGGCCGACGGAGAACTCGACGCTCGCGACGGTCGACGTCGCCTGCTGGGCCGGGTACTTGAAGGCCAGGCCCCAGCGCGGGCTCTTCGCGGTGAAGCCCAGGCGCCTCTGCTGGGCGAAGTCGTCGACCTTGATCACGAGGCCGTCGACCGCGAAGCCCAGGCCCGGCATCACCGAGTCCTTGAAGCGGGCGAAGTAGGCGATCACGGCGTCGATCTCGGCGAAGCGCTCGGCGCGGTTGGCGGGCAGGCCCAGGTCGCGGCAGCGCGCCAGGAACTCGTGGTGGGAGGACGGCTCGCCGCCCTCCCAGACGCCGTAGGAGTGGGCCAGGAAGCGCAGGCGGCGCGAGGCGGTGATGCGCGGGTCCTTCTGGCGGAGCGATCCGGCCGCGCAGTTGCGCGGGTTGACGAAGGGCTCGTGCCCGGCGCGCTTCTCGTCCTCGTTGACCTTCTCGAAGTCGGCGAAGGTCATGTAGACCTCGCCGCGCAGCTCGAGGCGCTTCGGGGCGCCGTCGGGCAGCCTCAGCGGGATCGCGCGGACCTGGCGCGCGTTGGCGGTCACGTCCTCGCCGGTCTCGCCGTCGCCGCGCGTCGCGGCGCGGACCAGCGCGCCGCCTTCGTAGGTCAGCGCGCAGGAGAGGCCGTCGATCTTGGGCTCGACGAGATAGACCGGGGACTGGCCGGGGGGGAGGTTCTTGCGCACGCGCTCGTCCCAGGCGCGGACGTCGGCCTCGTCGTAGGAGTTGTCGAGCGAGAGCATCGGGACCGCGTGCCGGACCGGCTTGAAGTCCGACGCGACCCCGCCCGAGACGCGCCGCGACGGCGAGTCGGCGGACGCGAGCTCCGGGTGCGCGGCCTCGAGTCCTTTCAGCCGCGCCATCAGCGCGTCGTACTCGGCGTCCGAGACCGTCGGCGCGTCGAGCAGGTAGTAGCGCCGGTCGTGCCCGCGGATCTCCGCGCGCAGCGCCTCGAGCTCGGCCTCAGGGCTCGCTTTTCTCGGGCGCATCCTTCGGGGTGTTCGCCTTGGGCTTGGCCTTGCGCGCCTTCTTCGGCTTCTCGCGCAGGGCTTTCAGCGCGTCGAGGATGCCGTTGACGAAGCGGGTGGCCTCCTCGGCGGAGTACTTGCGGACGATCTCGATCGCCTCGTCGATGACGACGCCGACCGGCGTGTCGGGGCGCGCGACGAGCTCGTAGGCGGCCAGGCGCAGGACGTTGCGGTCGACGGCGGCCATGCGGCCCACCGCCCAGTTCTCGGCGCGCTCCTGGATCAGGGCGTCGAGCTCGTCGCGGCGCGCGAGCGTCCCGAGGGCCAGCTCGCGCGCGAAGTCGAGGGCCGACGCGTCGGCCTCGCCGCCGTCGCGGCGGATCACGATCGCGAAGGCCTCCTCGGCCGGGGTCGCCGAGACGTCGGCGACGTAGAGGGCCTGAAGCGCGATCTCGCGCGCCAGGCGCCGCCTACCCACGGCGCAGCTCCTCGCGCACGTCGGCGATCTCGAGGGCGGCCAGCGCGGCCTCGCGCCCGCGGTCGAGCTTGCCCTTCGTGCGCGCGAGCGCCTGGGCCCAGGTGTCCGGGGTGATGACGCCCAGGATCACCGGCACGCGGGTGTCCAGGCTGACGCGGTGCAGGGCAACCACGAGCGAGCGCGAGATGTGCTCGTTCTGCCGCGTCGAGCCGCGCAGCACGCAGCCGAGGGCGACGACGGCCTCGTAGCGGCCCGAGCGCGCGAGCTCGCCGACGGCCCACGGCAGCTCGTAGCCGCCGGGCACGCGCACGACCCGCAGCTGGGAGTCCTTCCAGCCCTCGGCCTTGAACGTCCTCAGGCAGGAGGCCAGCAGGCGGTCCGTGATCTCCTCGTTGAAGCGCGACGCCGCGACCGCGATCCTCTTCATCGTCACCGTTCCTCGTCGGGCATGCTCAGCCAGTGCCCGAGCTTGTCCTTCTTCGTGCGCAGGTAGCGCGCGCTGTGCGGGCCCGCCGGCACCTGCAGCGGCACGCGCTCGACGACCTTCAGCCCGTAGCCCTCGATGCCGACGATCTTGCGCGGGTTGTTCGTCAGCAGGCGGATCGAGCTGAGGCCCTGGTCGGCCAGGATCTGCGCGCCGATGCCGTACTCGCGCAGGTCGGGCTTGAGGCCGAGCTTCAGGTTCGCCTCGACCGTGTCGAGGCCCTCGTCCTGGAGCGCGTAGGCCTTGATCTTGTTGACCAGGCCGATGCCGCGCCCCTCCTGGTTCAGGTAGACGAGCACGCCGCGGCCCGCGGCCGCGATCTGCTTGAGCGCCGCCTCGAGCTGGAGCCCGCAGTCGCACTTCGCGCTGAAGAGCGCGTCGCCGGTCACGCAGGACGAGTGCACGCGCACGAGCACGCCCTTGGCGCCCTGCACGCCGCCGCGGACCATCGCCAGGTGGACCTTGCCGGTCAGCGTCTCCTCGTAGACGCGGATCTCGAAGTCGCCGTACTTGGTCGGCAGGCGCGCGCTGGCCTTGCGCTCGATCAGGCGGTCGTGGCGCCGCCGATAGTCGATCAGCGAGGCGATCGTGACGATCTTCAGGCCGTGGCGGCGCGCGAAGCGCTTCAGCTGGGGCGTGCGCGCCATCGTCCCGTCGGGGTTCAGGATCTCGCAGATGACGCCGGCCGGGGTGAGGCCCGCCAGGCGCGCGAGGTCGACGGCGGCCTCGGTGTGGCCGGCGCGGACCAGCACGCCTCCCTTGCGCGCGCGCAGGGGGAAGACGTGGCCCGGCCGCATCAGGTCCTCGGCCTTCGTGCGCCGGTCGAGGAGCGCGGCGATCGTCGTCGCGCGGTCCTTGGCCGAGATGCCGGTCGTCGTGCCCTTCTTGGCGTCCACGGAGACCGTGAAGGCCGTGTCGCGGCCCGCGCCGGGCCCGCGCGCGGTGCCGGCGTCCACCATCGGGTGCAGGTTCAGCGCGTCCAGGCGCTCGGCCGGGAGCGGCACGCAGATGAGCCCGCGCGCGTGCGCGGCCATGAAGTTGACGGCCGCGACGCCGCACTTCTCGGCGGCGACGATCACGTCGCCCTCGTTCTCGCGCGCCGGGTCGTCCACGACGACGACCATGCGCCCGCGCCCGACGTCGGCGATCGCGTCCTCGATGCGGTCGAAGCCCTTCTCGGTCACCGGACCCTCCTCGCGGCGGCCGCCGCGGCGGCCGCGTAGCGCGCGAGCGGATCGGCCTCCAGGTTCACGCGCCGGCTCGGGCGCGCGCGTCCCAGCGTCGTGCGCTCGAGCGTGTGCGGCACCAGCATGATCTCGAACCAGCGCGGGCCGACCGCGGTCACGGTCAGGCTGACCCCGTCCACCGCGATCGAGCCCTTCTCGGCGACCAATCCGCGCAGCGGCGAGGGCAGCTCCGCGCGGAAGCGCTTGAACCCGTCCGTCCAGGGCGTGACCTGAAGGATTTCTGCCGTCGCGTCCACGTGGCCCGTCACGAAATGCCCTCCGACTTCGTCTCCGAGCCGGAGCGACGGCTCGACGTTGACCCGGTCGCCCTTCGCGAGCGTTCCCAGATTCGTCCGCTTCCAGGTCTCGGGCCCCACGTCGAACGAGTGCGCGCCCTTCTTCGTCGCGACGACCGTCAGGCAGCAGCCGTTGATCGCGACGGACGCCCCGAGCTTCGGCTTCGGGATGTCCGCGCGCACCGTCAGCGTCGAGGCGGTCCGCGCCGCGACGGTCCCCAATCGTTCGATGATCCCCGAGAACATCACAGGACTCCTTGGACGAGCCAGTCGTCCCCGACCCTCGTCAGGCGCGGGCGCTTCAGGCGCGGCGCGCGGTTCGGGTCGTCGGCGCCCGACAGCAGCTTCGGCGCGAGGAAGACGCGCGCCTCGTCGACCAGGCCCGCGCGCAGGAAGGCCGCGTGGATCGTCGGCCCGCCCTCGAGGAGCAAGGTGCCGACGCCCTGCGCGGACAGGTCGCGCAGGGCCGCGCGCAGGTCGCGCGGGCGCTTGAGGCGGTAGACGACCGTCGGCGCCGACGCGTCGAAGACCCGCGCGCGCGGCGGCAGGGCCCGGCGCCCGGCCAGCACGACGCGCAGCGGGTCCGGG
>JAGWRY010000171.1 GCA_028869495.1 Elusimicrobiota bacterium
GCGCCGCGCGTCGGCCTCGCGCGGGGAGCTCGTCTACGTCGACGAGGCGACCGGCGCGTCGTGGACGCTCTCCGACGTCTCGCTCAAGATCGGCGGCTTCCGCCAGTCCGGGCCGTTCGACGTCGCGGCCTCGGCGCGCGTGCGCGGGAAGGCCGGCGCGCGGGACGTCGACGCGGCGGTCTCCTTCTCCGGCCGCGCGGACCTGGCCGGCGGCGACCGCTCGCGCCTGTCCGCGGACGTCTCGAGCCTGCGGGTCGACTCCGAGGGGCTGACGCTGGCGGTCTCGGGGAAGGCCTCGAGCCTGACGGCGCCGCGGGCCGCCTTCGACGCGGTCCTGTCGGCCTCCGGCAAGGACCTGCTGAAGGCCTCCGGCACCGTCTCGTCCGGCGCGCGGACGGACTTCGACGTGAACGCCGAGACGCCGGGGCTCGACACGCGTCTGTTGGCGAAGTACCTGCCAGGGGCGAAGATCCCCGCCGCGGACCTGCCGGCCGCGAAGGCCGCGCTCTCCGGCGTCTGGGCCGGCGAGCGCGCGGAGCTGAAGTCCTTCCGCGTCGCCTGGGCGGGCGGCCAGGTCTCGGGCTCGGCGACGGCAACGGGCCTGGGCGGCTCCCGGCCCGCCTACGCCGGGGCGGCCTCGTTCGGCGTCGACGTGCCGGCGATCGCCCCGGGCGAGTACCCGTTCCTGAACCTGCCGCCCAAGCTCGCGGTCCCGGCGATGCGCGTGGACGGCGAGGCCGCGCTCCGGAACGACGCGCTGACTCTGAAGTGGCTGAAGGCGTCGCTGAAGCAGGGGGCCGTGACGCTGGCCGGCTCGGTGCGCGGCCTGGGCGGGGCCAAGCCGCGGGCGGACCTCTCGGCCGGGCTCGCCCTGTCCCTGCCCGCCTTCCGGGCCGCGGACCTCCCCGTCGCCCTGCCGGACGTCCCGCCGGGGCTCTCCGTGCCGCCCCTGCGCGTCGACGGGACCGTGCGCCTGACGGGCGACGACGTCCGTCTCCAGAAGGTGACCGCGACGGCCAAGCAGGGCAGCGTCACGCTCGACGGGACGATCGCCGGGGCCCTGTCGGGGAACCCGGTCCCGGACGTCGCCGTCGCGGGCGACGTCTCCCTGCCGGCGCTGACCGACCGGGACCTGCCCTTCCCGGGCGTGCCGGCGGGGCTGTCCGTGCCGGCCTCGCGCTGGACGGCGGCGCTCTCCTACTCGCCGCGCGCGGTCCGCGTGAAGAGCCTGCGCGTCAAGACCGGCGGCAACGACGTCGAGATCTCGGGCACGGTCCTCGACCCGGCCGGCCGGCGCGCCTACGACCTGCTCGTCAAGTGCCGCTCGTTCGCGCTGGACGAGCTGACGCGCCTGACGCCGCGCACGCGGGACATGAAGCTGGCGGGGTCGGGCTTCTTCGCGCTGTCGGTGACCGGGACCGGCGAGAAGCCGGTCTACGCCGGCAAGCTGCGCTTCCGCGGCGTCGGCGCGACGGTCGCGGGCCTGCCGCTGGCGGACTTCACGGGCACCGTCTCGGCCGACGGCAGCCGCATCGACGCGCCCGACGTGACCGGCAAGGTCGGCGACGGGACCTTGAAGGCCGACCTGACCCTGAAGGACTACGCGAGCCGCTTCCCCGAGGTCCAGCTCGACGCCTCGCTCGACCGGCTGGACCTGGGCCGCGTGCTCGCCGCCAAGGCCGCGCTCGCCAAGGAGGCGGCGGGCGAGCCGTCCGGCGCGGGCGCGCCGCCGCCGCGCGCCGCCGGAAAGCGGCCGGAGCCGATGCTGGTCGCCGCCAGCGGGCGCCTGCGCGTCGGCGAGATCGTCCACCCGAGCGCCGACGTCAAGGACGTCGCGGTCGACTGGAGCCTGCACGGCATCGGCGGCGACATGCGCGACCTGGACGGCGACGCCCAACTGCAGGTCGGCGGAGGGAGAATCCGCGCGCTCGGCGACGCGGCCGCGCAGTCGAAGCTCGTGAAGGTGCTGATCTTCCCGCTGCTGATCGTCCAGAAGCTCGGGCGCCTGGGCGGCCTGCGCCTGTTCCCGAACTTCAACGACATCGCCCTGCACCAGATCGTCGGCGACTACCTGTTCAAGGAGGGCGTGATGACCCTGCGGCGCTCGGTGATGGAGTCGAGCGCCGCGCGCGTCTCCGCGACCGGGACGATCGACCTGCCGGCCGAGGCGCTGAACCTCGTCGTGACGGCCCAGGTGGCCAACGTGGCGCCCGTCGACGTGGCCGTCACCGGCTCCTTCGACAAGCCGAAGACGCGCGTGGAGCTGGGCAAGCTCCTGATGCGCGGCCTGCTCGGGCGCTGACCCGGCCTTACTGGTCGACGAAGAAGGCGTTGATCGCGGCGGAGACCTTCTCGGCGGCCTTCTTGGCGGTCTCCTTGAGCGCCCGCTGGCGGGCCTCGCCGGCGTCGGCCGAGGCCTCGCGGTCGGAGACCTCGAAGCGGGCGAAGTCCTTGCGGTCGCGCCCGTCCTGCAGGGTCACCGTCGCCGACGCGCGCGACCACTTCCAGCGCGGGTCGCCGCCGGCGAACGGCTCGACCGTCACGCGCGCCGTCGCCGTCATGTCCGACGGGTCGGACTCCGCGCCGCGCTTCGCGTGCAGGCCCGCCGCGTCGAGTCCGGAGACGATCCCGGTGACGACCTCGGACGCGCCGTCGCCTTCGGCGGCGACGACGACGTTCAGCGCGGCCAGCGCCTGATCCGCGGCGGCCTTCGCCGCGGACGCGTCGACGGTCGACGGCATCGGCCCGCCGCCCAGCACGCGCCGGTCGTTCTCGAGGCTGAGGCGCGCCTTCAGCAGGGCGGCGAGCTTCGCGGCGGCCTTCGCCTTGTCGAAGCGGTCGCTCGCGGCGTCGAGCCGCCCCTTCCACTCCGCGGCGTCCTTGTCGAGGGCCTGCGTCTTCTCCTGGACGGCCTCCAGCGCCTTGCCCTTCTCGAGCGCGGCCAGCGCGTAGCAGACGCCGGTCGACGGGTCCTTCCAGCGCGCGACGATGTCGACGCCTTCGAGGACCTTCTTCGTCGCGCTGCGCACGTTCTCGGAGACGTTCTGCGAGAACGTGCGGCCGGTCGCCGACGAGTTCGACTCGGACTCGGACAGCGAGGTGTCGACCGAGACGGCGGCCGAGAACACGCGCGCGACCTCGCCGCGCGCGCGCTCGGCGGCCTGGGTGTCGTCGTCGGCGCTGCCGACGCCGAGCACGTAGGCGGCGCGCGGCCAGAGCGCGCTGTCGCCGTCGATCCAGGAGGGCCTGGACGCGGAGCCGCGGCCGGCCGTCGCGCAGGCGGCGGCGGCCGCGACGAGGATCACGGGAACGAGCTTGAGGGTCGTCTTCATGTTCATGTCAGAGTGCCGTCCTGTCTTCGAGGTAGGTGCGACGTCCGTCTTGGATCGTCACGCGGAAGCGGCGGGTCAGCAGCGTCGCGCCGGCGGCGTCCGCGTAGGTCACGGTCACGTCCTGCGGTCCCGGGGGCAGGCGCAGGACGGCCAGGCGGAACTGCGCGGGCAGGGTCGCCCAGGAGCGCGTGTCGGCGACCTCGGTCGCGGCGTTGAACGCGGCCGTGCCGGCCTCGGTCAGCAGGGCCTGCCAGGAGCCTCGGCCGTATTGCCGCGCGGCCGCGTCGGTCGCGGCCTTCGCGAGGATGTACTTGATCGCGGCGCGGGCGACCGCGCGGGTCTTGATCAGCGCCTGGCGCTCGGCGAGGTCCTTCTCCGCGATCGCGGAGACGTCCTCGACGAGCTGGGTCGGCGCGCTGCGCCCGTCGCAGGAGACGACGGAGCCGGCGATCTTGAACGGGTCCTGCACGTAGGCCGGATAGGCGATCGTGATCGCGCGCCCCAGGATCCCGGCGCGCAGGGCGTTGCGCGCGCGCGCCGCGTCCTTCTCGTCGTCGCGCGACGAGTTCACCGCGGCGACGGCCTCGCCCCAGGCGACCTGCAGGGAGCGGCTGACCTTGCGCGGGGCGACGCCGTTGAGATGCAGGAAGACGAGCTCTCCGGTGCCGGGCGCGGGGGGGACGGTCAGGTCGGGGATCGGCGTCCCGTAGTTCGCCCGGTAGAGGCGGTACGCGGCCTGCGCGGCCTCGCGCGAGATGCGCGCGTCGTCGGGCTGGCCGGCGTCGGCGTAGAGCAGGCTCGACAGGTACTGGGCGAACGCGTCGTCCTTGTAGCCGGTGCGCGAGCGCCCGTACTCGTCGGCGTACATCTGCAGGAGGCCGGACAGCTTGCGGATCTCGACGAGGGCGTCCTCGCGGTCGCCGAGGAACAGGTAGTCGAGCGCTCGATAGACGTTGACGAGCACGCGCTCGTAGCGCTCGCCCGCGTAGTCGACGGTGTTGTCGTTGAGGAGGAGGGTGCCGGCCTCCTTGTGCAGGCTCTTCGTGTAGAGCTCGTCCATCCGCCGCTCGGCGGCCGCGAGGCTCGCGTCGCTGTCCTTGTACTGGCCGGCGTCGTGCTGGACGGCGCCGAGGTCCAGGTAATAGAGGACCATGTTCTTGCGGCCGTAGGCGGTGAGCTTGGCGCGCTCGATGCGCGACTCGGCCCCGGCGTAGTCGCCGGCCGCGATCCTCGCGTTCACGTCCTTGCGCAGAGCCGAGGACGGGCCGGCGCAGCCGGCGGCGAGCGCGAGGAGGGGGAAAAGGAAGGCCCGCCCTTTCGACTTCGAAAGGACGGGCCTTTGGACGGCCATCGGATCCCCGGTTACCAGGAGACCGAGGCGCGCTTGACGTACTTCTTGATCTTCTTCTCGCCGTTCCAGACGATCTCGTTCGTCTTCATGTCCACCAGGCGGAGGTTGGTCTGGTAGTAGACGACGGCCCGCCCGCCTTCCTGATCGACGATCGAGTTGATCGTGCCGTCGAGCATGTAGTCGGCGCCGGTCTCGTGGCCCATCGCCTTGCGGGTCGCCTCGGACGCGTTCGTGTCCTGGTCCAGGCGCTCGTCGCGGATCTCGCCGCGCTCGTTCTTCGAGGCGACGAAGTCCACTTTCCCCGAATTGATCAGCGCGCGCTGGAGGTCCTGGACGAAGGTGTCGGCGTCGATGTGCTCCGACGACTGGTTGCGGACGCGGCCGACGATCACGACCGGGTTCTTCCCGAGACGCGACTGGGCGTTCGAGTACCACGGGCGCGCGAGGCAGTCGGAGATCATCTCCTGGGCCACCAGCCGCGAGTCCGTGTCGTTCCAGTGCCCGCTGACGTCCTTGACCGTGCTGGCGTCCATGCGGGTCACCGACGTGGCGCACGCGGCCGCCCCCAGGATCGCCCCGAGAGCGGCCGCGACGACGGAGAGGCGCCGCATTTAGTGCTTCGCCTCCTCCGCGGAGAGCTCGTCGAAGGCCTTCTCGGCGTTGGCCTTCACGTAGTCGCGGACCTTGCTGTCGAGCTCCTTGGAGTCGTTGAGGCTCTGCTGGACCGCGCCCATGTCGAGCTTGACCAGCGAGAACATCGTCCCGTCGCTCGGGTCCTTCCAATGGTCGACCGGCATCGCGCCGTGCAGGGTGAACTTGGCGAAGTTCTTCATCGTCTGCGAGACCATCTGCTCCTCGCTGGACTTCGTCATGTCGCCGGCGGTGGTCGAAGCCATGTAGTCCTTGGTCAGGACCGTCACGTAGGAGTTCATGATCTTCGCGATCTCGGCGCGGCCGCGGTCGTCGGCGGCCGTGACGGCGAGCGCGCGGTTGCGCACGCCCGAGACGATGCCGACGCCGTAGAAGACCGGCTTGCCGGCCTGGTCCTTGAAGGCGCCGGTGCCCTTGTTGACCCAGTCGGGGGCGTTCTGGGCGATCGGCGAGACCTTGTGCGAGCAGGCGCCGAGCGCGACGATCGCGACGAGCGCGAACGCGGACATCGAAAGGCGTTTCATCGAGGTGAGTCCTCCTTGCGCGGGTGAGCCCGCTGTTAACGGAAGTCTAACAGACCGCACGGAGCCTGTCAAGAAATGTAAGTGTGAGAACGGTCACAGGGGCGATTTTTGGTACGATACGGCCGCCATGGCGACCGCGGACGACAAGAACCTGATCTGGCTGGACCTCGAGATGACCGGCCTCGAGCCGGAGCGGGACGTGATCCTGGAGATCGCGACGATCGTCACCGACAGCGAGCTGCAGATCCTCGCGGAGGGCCCCTGCCTGGCGATCCACCAGCCCGACCCGGTCCTCGACGGGATGGACCCGTGGTGCGTCGAGCAGCACGGCCGCTCCGGGCTGACCCGGCGCTGCCGGGAGTCCTCGGTCGGCGTCCTCGACGCGCAGGCGCGCACCCTCGAGTTCCTCGCGAAGTGGTGCGTCCCCGGCAAGTCTCCGCTCTGCGGCAACACGATCGGCCAGGACCGCCGCTTCCTCGTCAAGTACATGCCGCGCCTGCACGAGTTCTTCCACTACCGCTCGATCGACGTCTCGTCGATCAAGGAGCTGGTCGCGCGCTGGTACCCGGACTCCAAGTACCAGTACTCGAAGTCGAAGGCCCACCTGTCCCTCGAGGACGTCCGCGAGTCGATCGCGGAGCTCGTCCACTACCGGAAGACCGTCTTCCGCTAGGGCTAGTTGCCTTCGGAGAGCCGGCCGTGGCCGGCGCCGATCTCGCAGCCGCAGTCGTCGGGGTGCGGCTGCCCGTCGCGCCAGCCCTTGCGCTCGAGCTCGCTCTTCACCCAGCACGGGTAGCAGAGCATCAGGCGGTTGATCGGCTTGTTCTCGCCGCAGCGGCGGCAGAGGCCGCGCGACGGCGGCTTGCGCTGGGACAGGCGGCGCAGGTCGACCTCCTCCTCGGGCTTCTCCTCGGGGAGGGTCTCGGTCTGCGGGTTCTCGATCACGAGCTCGTCGGCGAGCGTCTGGGTCATGTTCCAACACCTCGGTTGCATTTCTGGCACCAGCCGCCGGACTTGCCGTTCGGCGAGCGGCGGGTGAGCTTGACGGACGCGCGGCACCCCGGGCAGACGACGTCGATCTGGGAGGTCGCGATCGTCGGGAAGTCCTTCTCGAAGGCCTCGCGCGAGCCGTGGCGCGGCTGAAGCCACTGGCCCTGCGTCACGCGTCCCTCGTCTTCATCAGCTTGACGAGCTCGTGGGGCAGGCCGAAGTGCTCGTTCTCCTCGACGGTCTCGAGCTCTTCGACGGACTTCACGCCGTAGCGGTTGCGGGCCAGCGCGACGACCTCCTGGACCAGGATCTCGGGCGCGGAGGCGCCGGAGGTCAGGCCCAGGGTCTTCACGCCGTCGAGCCAGGCGTCCTCGATGTCGGCCGCGCGCTCGATCAGGTGCGAGCGGATGCCGTGCGAGCGGGCGACCTCGCACAGCCGGTTCGAGTTCGAGCTGTTCGGGGCGCCGAGGACCAGCAGAAGGTCCACCTGCGGGACCATCGCCTTGACCGCGTTCTGGCGGTTCTGCGTCGCGTAGCAGATGTCGTCCTTCTTCGGCGACAGCAGCTTCGGGAAGCGGCGCTTGAGGACCGCGACGACCTCGCGCGTGTCGTCGAGCGACAGCGTCGTCTGGGTCAGGTACGCGATCTTCTCCGGGTCCTTGACCGTCACGCTCTCGGCCTCGCGGGCGCTGCCGACGACGATCATGTGCTCCGGAGCCTCGCCGAGGGTGCCGATCGTCTCGACGTGGTCCTTGTGGCCGATCAGGATGATCGTGTAGTCCTGCTTGGCCAGCGCCAGCGCCTCGAGGTGGACCTTCGTGACCAGCGGGCAGGTCGCGTCGATGATCTTCAGGTTCCGCGCCTTCGCCTCGGCGACGACGTCGGGGCCGACGCCGTGCGCGGAGAAGATCAGCCAGGAGCCCTCGGGGACCTCGGCGAGGTCCTCGACGAAGACGGCGCCCTTCTTACGCAGCTCGTCGACGACGTAGCGGTTGTGGATGATCTCGTGGCGGACGTAGACGGGCTTGCCGCAGATCCCGAGGGCCTTCTCGACGACGTCGATCGCGCGGACGACGCCGGCGCAGAAGCCGCGGATCTTGGCGAGGATCAGTTTCTCGATCTGGATCGTGGACGGGGCTTGCGAGGTCATGGGTTCTCCTTTCTTCAGATCAGGGCGGCCTTCGACGCCTTCCCGGGCACCCAGGCGGCGATGCGCTCGGCGATCTTCTCGGGCGACAGGCCGACCGCGTCGTAGAGCAGGTGCGGCGCGCCGTGCGGGACGAAGTCGTCGGGCAGGCCGAGGCGCAGGACCTCGGCGCGGCCGGGGGTCAGGGCCTCGAGGACGGCCGAGCCGAAGCCGCCGGCCAGCGCGTTGTCCTCGACGGTCACCAGGCGCGGAGTCTTGGCCGCGCGCTCGCGCAGGAGCTCGACGTCCAGCGGCTTGACGAAGCGCATGTTCGCGACGCCGCAGGAGATCCCGCGGTCCTCGAGCGCCTGCGCGGCCTCGAGGGCCGGGTGCACGCGGTTGCCGATCGCGAGGATCGTGACGTCGGAGCCGTCCTTGAGCAGGACGCCCTTGCCGATCGGCAGGTCCCGAGGCTCCGCGTCGGCCGCGACGCCGACCGACGCGCCGCGCGGGTAGCGGATCGAGACCGGGCCGTCGAAGCGGATCGCGGTCCTCAGCATGTGGCGCAGCTCGTTCTCGTCGGCCGGGGCCATGATCGTCATGCCCGGGATCATGCGCAGGTACGAGTAGTCGAAGACGCCGTGATGCGTCGGCCCGTCCTCGCCGACGAGGCCGGCGCGGTCCAGGCAGAAGACGACCGGCAGCTTCTGCAGGCAGACGTCGTGCTCGATCTGGTCGTAGCCGCGCTGGAGGAACGTCGAGTAGATCGCGACGACGGGCTTGTAGCCCTCGGCGGCCAGGCCGGCGGCGAAGGTCACCGCGTGCTCCTCGGCCAGGCCCACGTCGAAGTAGCGCTTCGGGAAGCGGTCTCGGAAGGCGTCGAGTCCGGTGCCCTCGGGCATCGCGGCGGTGATGCCGACGACGCGCGGGTCGGACTCGGCCTCCTTGACCAGCGCCTTCGAGAAGACCGACGTGTAGGACGGCGGGGGGGCCTTCGTCGTCGGCTGTTTGAGGAACTGGCCGGTCGCGACGTCGAACTTGCCCGGCCCGTGCCAGGTGTACGGGTCGGCCTCGGCGCGGGCGTAGCCCTTGCCTTTCTTGGTCACGCAGTGGACGACGATCGGCCCCTTGAGCTGCTTGACGTGCTGGAAGACCCTGACCAGCTGCTGGACGTCGTGGCCGTCGACGGGCCCGAAGTACGAGAAGCCCATCTCCTCGAAGAGCATGCCCGGGAAGAGCAGGACCTTCGCGCGCTTGGCGACGCGCAGGACCACGCCGCCCCAGAACTTGAAGCGGGCCAGGAACTGCTTGACCGAGTGCTCGGCGTCGCGCACGGCGCCCAGGGTCAGCAGCTTCGACAGGAACGCGCCCCAGGCCCCGACGCGGTTCGAGATGAACATCTGGTTGTCGTTGAGGACGACGAGCAGGTCGGTCTGGACCTGGCCGGCGTTCTGCAGGCCCTCGTAGGACTCGCCGCCGGTCATGCAGCCGTCGGAGACGATCGCGACGACCTTGTTCTTCTCGCCCTTGAGGTCGCGCGCGACGGCCATGCCCAGCGCCGCCGAGATCGCGGTCGACGCGTGGCCCGCGCCGAACGCGTCGTAGTCGCTCTCGGAGCGCTTCAGGAAGCCGGAGAGGCCGCCGAACTGGCGGATCGTCGCCATCCGCTCGCGGCGGCCGGTCAGGACCTTGTGCCCGTAGGTCTGGTGGCCGGTGTCCCAGACCAGCTTGTCCTTCGGGGTGTCGAACACGTAGTGGAGCGCGACCGTGAGGTCGGCCGAGCCGAGGCTCGAGCCGAGGTGGCCGCCGAGCTTGGAGACGGTGTCCAGGATGAAGCCGCGCATCTCGGCGGCGACCTGCGGGAGGCGGTCCGGCGTCAGCTTCTTGAGGTCCGCCGGGGAGTCGATGTTCTTCAGGAGTTCCATGGTCATTTGTCTCGCGAGATGATGTAGTCGGCCAGCTCGTGCAGGACGCCCGCGCGCGCGCCGAAGGGCTCCAGCTGCGCGCGGGCCATCTCGACGAGCGCGCGGGCCTTCGCGCGCGCGCCGTCGATCCCGTAGAGCGAGGCGTAGGTCAGCTTGTCGTTGTCGGCGTCGGAGCCGCGCTTGCCGAGCTTCTTCTTGTCGCCGACCACGTCGAGGACGTCGTCGGCGATCTGGAAGGCCAGGCCGACGCACTCGCCGTAGGAGCGCAGGGCCTCGCGCCGGGGCGCCGCGGCCCCGGCCAGGACCGCGCCCGCGTCGAGGCTGGCGACGATCAGCGCGCCGGTCTTGCGGCGATGGACGGCCTCGAGCGTGCGGGACGCGGCGGCCTTCGACAGCCTGCGGCGCAGGCCCTCGGCCGCGAGGTCGGCGACCTGGCCGCCGACCATCCCCTCAGCGCCCGCGCCGCGCGCGATCACGCGGACGAGCTCCGCGGCGGCGCGGCCCGGGAGCTTCAGGTCGGCGGCGTTGGCGGCGGCGGCCTCGAAGGCGAGCGTCAGCAGGCCGTCCCCGGCCAGGATCGCCAGCGCCTCGCCGAAGACCTTGTGGTTCGTCGGCTTGCCGCGGCGCAGGTCGTCGTCGTCCATCGCCGGCAGGTCGTCGTGGATCAGCGAGTAGGTGTGGATCATCTCGAGCGCGGCCGCGGTCTTCAGGGCCTTGCGCGGGGGGAGGCCGCAGCACTCGGCCGCCTCGAGGACCAGCGTCGGGCGCAGGCGCTTGCCGCCGGCGAACAGCGAGTAGCGCATCGCCTTGCGCAGGGCCTCGGGCAGGTCGGGGGTCGGCGCGGTCAGGCGGTCCAGCGCGCCCTCGACGAGGGCCGTGTTCCGGTCCATCGCGCGGGCGAGCGTCGCGTTCATCGGGAGGTCTCCAGGTACGCCTTCAGGAATCGCGACAGGCGGCGCATCGCGCGCGCCGAGCGCAGGCCGGTCCCGGCCAGCAGAGGCAGGTCCGCGGCGTGCGCGAGCGCGTAGCGCGCGAGCGACGCGGCGTCGTCGCCCGAGGGCGCGCTCTCCGGGGCGCGCTGGCCGGCCTCGTCGAGCACGGCGCGCACGCCCAGGACCGTCAGCGCCGTCCCGTGCGCCCAGCGCCGGACCGCCTGCGTCTCCATGTCGCAGGCGACCGCGCGGTGCTCGGCGCCCAGGCGGCGCTTCGCCTCGGGCTGGAGGACGACGTTCGTGTGCAGGATGCGGCCGAAGTGGAGGGGCAGGCCCAGGACCCGCGCGGTCTCGCGCAGCGGGACGACGAAGTCCATGTCGGCCTCGCGCGCGTCGGCGACGAGGTCGCCGCTGCGCAGGCCCTCCTGCATCGCCCCGCACAGGCCGGCGCTCAGCGCCAGGCCGTAGTCGCCGGCGGCGACGCCCCGGGCGAGGGCGGCGGCGGTCCTCTCGGCGCCGATCCCGGTCTGCACGAGCGTCAGGCGGCGGCCGCCGACGGAGCCCTCCCAGCGCGCGGCGCCGGCCGCAGACAGGCCGAGCGCCTCGGCCAGCGGGCGCGACTCCCAGCGCGTCGCCGCGGTCAGCAGGACCGGGACCGCGGGGAGCGCGGGTCGGGAGGTCTCTTCGCTCGTCTCGGTCATCGGGGTCATGCCTCCGCCGGCCTCCTCGCGTAGCCGCGCGCGACGAACCAGTCCGCGGCGTCCTTCAGCGCGCGGCGCGCGGGGCGCGCGGCGTAGCCGAGCTCGCGGCGGGCCTTCTCGGAGGAGAACCACATGTAGCGGCGCGCCATGCGGATCGCGTCGAGCGGGGCGCGCGGCTCGGCGCCGCGCAGGCGCGCGAGCGCGGTGTCCACCGCGCCGAAGGCGTAGGCGATCGCGTAGGGCGTCTTGAAGGCCGGGGGGGCGGCGCCGGTCTCCTCGGCCAGCACGTCGAGGACCTGCTTGAGCGTCAGGTTCTCCCCGCCCAGGATGTAGCGCTCGCCCGGGCGGCCCTTCTGCGCGGCGAGCCAGTGCCCGCGGGCGACGTCGTCGACGTGGACGACGTTCATGCCGGTGTCGATGTAGGACGGCATGCGCCCGTTCAGGAAGTCGGTCACGATGCGGCCGGTCGGCGTCGGCTTGATGTCGCGCGGGCCGATCGGCGCGGCCGGGTTGACGACGACGACGGGCAGGCCCTCCGCGCGCGCCAGGCGGCGCGCGAGGACGTCGGCTAAATACTTGGACTTCTTGTAGTGGCCGACGACCTCGTCCGCGGACGCGTACTCGCTGGTCTCGTCGGCGCGCGCGCGGCCGCGGGGCGCCTTGACCGCGGCGACCGACGAGCAGTGGACGATCCGCTCGGCGCCGGCCTTCGCCGCGGCGCGCAGGACGAGCTCGGTCCCCGCGACGTTCGCGCGGTACATGTCGTCCGGGTTCGGGACCCAGATGCGGTAGTCCGCGGCGACGTGGAATACGTAACGACAGCCGGCGACGCCCCGCTCGATCGCTTCGCGATCGAGCAGATCGCCCTCGACGATCTCGACGTCGAGGCCGTCCAGGTTCCGGCGGTCCGAGCCCTGGCGCGCGAGGGCCTTGACCTTCAGGCCTTCGGCGATCAGCAGCCGCGCCAGGCTCGCGCCGACGAAGCCGGTCCCGCCGGTCAGGAAGGCGGAATCCACTAAGACTTGGTCCCCGCGAGCGACCCGGCCTTCCTCGACTCGCCGTAGGTGCCGTCGGCGCCGCGCGCGGCGGCGACCTTCTTCGGGGCCTTGATCGACGCGAAGTCGGCGACCATCTCCATGAACTTGCTCAGGCTCGAGAAGGACTCGGCGACGGCCGACGGTTCGAAGCCGCAGTGGGTCATGCAGTTCGCGCACTTGGGGTTGCCGGACGCGTGGCCGTATTTCGACCAGTCGGTGGTCTCGAGCAGTTCGCGGTAGGTCCGGGCGTAGCCGCCCTCGTTCTGCAGGTAGCAGGGCCTCTGCCAGCCGAAGACGTTGCGCAGGGGGTTGCCCCAGGGCGTGCAGTCGTAGTCGCGCTTGCCCTCGAGGAAATCCATGTAGAACGGCGAGTGGTTGAAGGCCCAGCCCTTCTTGCGCCAGTCCTTCAGCGCCTCGGCGAACCAGGCCTTCGTCTGCTCGTTCTTGAGGAACAGGTCCTGCTGGGGCGCCTTCTCGTAGGCGTAGCCGGGGGAGATCATCATGCCGTCCAGGCCCATCGCCATGTTCTCGTCGAAGAAGCGGCGGAACTCCTCCACGTCCTCGCCCTGGAAGATGGTCGAGTTCGTCATCACGCAGTGGCCCAGGGCCTTCGCCTTCTTGATGGCGGCGATCGCGGTCTTGTAGACGCCCTCCTGGCAGACCATGCGGTCGTGCGTCTTCTCGACGCCGTCGAGGTGGATCGAGAAGATCAGATACGGGGACGGCTTGAACTTGTGCAGGTTCTTCTCGAGCAGGATCGCGTTCGTGCACAGGTAGATGGGCTTCTTGCGCGCGATGAAGCCGTCGACGATCTCCTGGATCTCGGGGTGGATCAGCGGCTCGCCGCCGGCGATGGAGACGATGGGCGCGCCGCACTCCTCCACGGAGTCGAAGCATTCCTGCGGGGACAGGCGCTTGCGCAGGATGTCCGTCGGGTACTGGATCTTGCCGCAGCCCGCGCATTCGAGGTTGCAGGCGAACAGTGGCTCGAGCATCATCACGAGAGGGTACTTCTCGACGCCCTTCATCTTCTGCGCGACGAGGTACTTGAACACGGCCATCTGCGCCTGCATCGACATCGCCATGAGGGTTCTCCTATCGCGCCGAGGCGCCCGCGCGGCCCTGTTCGAGGGCCTTGCGGTAGATTCCCAGCGCCTGGAGGGGGAAGTAGTTGCGGTACATCGTGTACTCGAGGTAGTAGACCTTCGGGAAGCCGGTCCCGGTGAACTCGGACTCGTCCCAGGTCCCGTCGGGGCGCTGGGTCGAGAGCAGGTGGGCGACGCCGCGGTCCACCGCGTCGCCGCGGCAGCCGGCGGCCAGCAGGCCCATCAGGGCCCAGGCGGTCTGCGACGGGGTCGAGGGGCCGCGCCCCTTCGCCGCCGGGTTCTCGTAGGTCTCGCAGGTCTCGCCCCAGCCGCCGTCGGGGCGCTGGACGGACTTCAGCCACTCGACCGCGCGGCGGACGTAGGGCTTGTTCATGTCCTCGCCGATCGCGGCGAGGCCGCGCAGGGACTGCCAGGTCCCGTAGAGGTAGTTGACGCCCCAGCGGCCGAACCAGGAGCCGTCCTCCTCCTGCTCGTCCTTCAGGAAGCGGATCGCCTTCGCGACGGCCGGATAGGTGTCGTCGTAGCCGACGTAGCCGAGGAGCTCGAGCACGCGCGCGGTGATGTCGGCCGTCGGCGGGTCGATCATCGCGTTGTGGTCGGCGAACGGGATCTTGGTCAGGACCGCCTTCGTGTTCTCCTTGTCGAAGGCCGCCCAGCCGCCGGTCGAGGACTGCATCGAGAGCAGCCAGTTGAGACCGCGCAGGAAGGCCTTCTCGCGCGCCTTCGCCTCGGCCTCGCCCAGGTCCACGTGGCGCAGGGCGAGCAGGACCATCGCGGTGTCGTCGATGTCCGGGTAGAAGACGTTGTGGAACTGGAAGTGCCAGCCGCCGGTCGGGCCGGACGGGTTCGTGACCGCCCAGTCGCCGCGGACCTTGATCTCCTTGGCCAGGGTCCAGCGGCAGGCCTGGGTCAGCGCCGGGTGCTGACGCTCCAGCCCCGACTCGGCCAGCGCGATCATCGTGATCGCGGTGTCCCAGACGGGGGAGCGGCAGGGCTGGTAGCGGGTCGTCTCCTCGCCCGGGATCTCCAGGCGGTCGAGCTCCTGCAGGAGGGAGACCAGGCGCGGGTCGGTGTCCGGGTAGCCGAGGCACTTCATCGCCATGATCGCGTTGACGATCGGCGGGAAGATCGCGCCGGGGCCGTCGGAGTCCTGCATCCGCTTCAGGATCCAGTCCTCGGCCAGGCGCAGGGACCAGACGCGAATCCAGTGGCCGCCGCGCCCCTCCATGCCCTTCAGGAACGAGTCCCAGAGCACGAAGAAGGTCTTCCACGAGACCAGCGCGTGCGGGCCGACGGCCTCGGAGACCGGCACGTGGCGGCGCGAGTCGGGGAAGAGCTCGTCGAGCGTCGCGTGCGGCGGGCACGGGACGGCGGGCTGGTAGGCCCAGACGATCGACAGCGGCACGACGATGGGGCGGGTCCACGCCGACATCTCGTAGAGGTTGAA
>JAGWRY010000172.1 GCA_028869495.1 Elusimicrobiota bacterium
CTCCTCGTGCAGGCGGCGGGCGAGGCGGCGCACGCCGCGCGGGGGCTGGCCGTTGCCGGTCAGCAGGATGCAGTTGTACTTGCGCCAGAACTTGTCCTCGGACAGGCGGTTCCACTGGGTGCCCTTCTCGATCAGGAGCACGAAGTCGGCCGTGCACTTCTTGATCTGCAGGTACTCGTGCTCGACGATCGAGGGCACCGAGTAGCCGCCCTTGCCGAGGCGCGCGCAGTCGACGCGGTCGCCGTCGTCCTCGAAGACGACGGGGCCGACGATCGTGCCCGCGTTCTCGGCGCGGACGTGGAACTCCTCGCGCAGGGCCGCCAGCCCGACCTCCAGGTCCTCGATCACCGGGTCCGACTCGGCCTGGTCGTCGAAGGTGTTCTCGTGGGAGTCGCCGATCGTGTGCTTCGTGCGGTAGTAGATCTCGCGCAGGCTGGTGGTCAGGTCCGCCTTCTGCAGTTCGTTCAAGGCGTCGGCGACCAGCATCGTCTGCATGAACTTCTTGGCCATGCCCACGTTGAAGAACGTGCGCATCTGCTTGTTGCGGCCCATCTCGATGATGCCGCGCTTCTCGTTGAAGCTGACGTTCGACAGGGAACGCACCGGGATGGAGATCGCCGGGTCCTTCTTCCTCGCGGCGGCCTCGATGACGAGGTCGGCCAGGCCGATCAGCTTCTTCTCGACGGCGGGGTTTTTCGTGGGCATGAGGCCGGGATTTTAGCAAAGGAGGGGAGCGCTCGCCCACCCTTGCGCCCCGACGGGGCCGGGGCTATACTCCGGGGAGCGGCGTCGCCCCTTCGCCATGAGGCTGCGAAACCCCCTGACGCTCGCCGTCCTGTCGGCCGCGCTCTGCGCCGCGAGCGCCGCGGCCGGCGATCCCGCGCGCGATTCCGGCGCCTCGGCCACCCTGCAGGACGCCGCGAGCCATCTCTCGGCGGGCGACGTCTCCGGGATCTACGGCGAGCGCCCCGTCGGGGACCCGGGCGCCGTCGGGACCGGCGCGCCGGGGGGCCTGCGCGCCGCCGCGAACGCGCCGGGCGCGGCGGGGCTCCCGGAGAACCAGCTGCCCCAGGGCTTCCAGTCCTTCGCGGCGGCCCCGCCGGGCGTCTCGGGCGGCGCCGCGGCCGGCTCGGGGTCGTGGCTGAGCCGGCTCGAGTCCATGGCGAGCGGCCTGTTCCGCATGACGCCGGCGACTCCGCCGGCCAAGCCGATGCCGGACCCGTCCTTCAGCTGGTGCGCTCCCGGCCAGAAGGCGCCGTGCCCGGTCATGAACATCGATTTCTCGGACGGCGCGGAGCCGGTCACGGAGTTCGTCGACTACAAGAAGGTGGACGGCCGCGTGTTCTCCTCGTCGAGTTGGTGGAAGTTCTGGGACCAGACGCGGCGCGTGAGCTCCTCCGACGTCGCCCAGGGCCGGGCCGGCGACTGCTTCCTGCTGGCGTCGCTGGCCGCGGTCGCCGCCACGCATCCCGACGTCCTGCTGGGCATGATCAAGCAGGACCGGACAACGTCCTCCTTCTGGGTGCGCTTCTACGAGGGCAAGCCGCTCAAGCCCGCCCTCGTCGGACCGATCACGGACGCCTTCCCGGTCTGGAAATCGGATCTGAGCGAGTACAACCTTTCCGGCCCCGTCTTCGCCCATCCGAGCTCGCCGGACGGACCGATCTGGCCGCTGGTGGTCGAGAAGGCCTATACGGCGAAGTTCCGTCACGACTCGTACGCGTCCCTGAACACGGGCGGCGACGCGGGGGTCGCGATCTCCCGCGTCACCGGCCGTCCGACCCTCAGCTACAGCTTCTACCCGGGCGGGACCGCGTTCAAGACGGCGACCCTGCGGCAGGTGGCGGCGTGGGTCCGGAAGGGGTTTCCGATGACCGTCGCGACGCGACAACCTCAGCGCTGCCCCGGGCACCATCTCACGCTGGGCCTGACGATCCGGGCGACGGACCCGGAGCGCGCCGCCGAGCCCGCGTCCCGCGAGTCCGACGACGCGCAGGTCCCGTATTGCGACGATCCGTTCTATCAGGGCCTCGTCGCGTGCGCGTTCCGTTCCGGCGACCCGGTCTGCGCGCAGACGAGCGTCCCCCGGCTGGTGCCGCGGCACTCGTACTGGATCAAGAGCGTCGACGCCGCGGGCGGGACCGTGACCCTCGCCAATCCTTGGGGGCCCGGCGCGAACGTCGTCACCGAGCCGTGGAGCCGCCTGCGCCGCTCCCTGGGCTGGATCTTCGTCAACCAATTGGGCGGGGGGCGGTGAGATGACGCGGAGAGCCCCGGTCCTCGCGCGCGCGCTCCTGCTCGGGGCGGCCCTGATCCTTTCGTGCCTGGAGGCGCGCGCGGCGCCTCCCGCGGCGCCGGGCGGCGGCTTCTCGATCTCGATCGAACAGGGCACGCAGATGGATTTCGGCGGCCTGTCGATCGGCCTCATCGACGCCAGCCGAGGGTACTACCTGGACGGGGGGGGGCGGCGCCGCTACGGCCTGCGCGCGAGCCTGGCGCTCACGCTCCTCGGACAGCCGAAGAGCTACCGGCAGGTCGACGCGGTCAAAGGGCAGGTCATCCTGATCGGCGGCTACCGCGTGCTCGTACAGGACATCCTGCCGAAGGGCGACGGGTCGGTCGTCGTCGCGGTCCGGGGTCCCGCCCCGAAGCCGAAGAGCTGGCTGAGCCGCCTGCTCGAGCGGCTGTAAAGCCCTACTTCCGCTTCTTCTTCGCGGGCGTCTTGGCCGGCTTGGCTTTCGGCTTCGCCTTGGCCGGCTTCTTCGCCTTGGCGGCGGGCTTCTTCTTGGCGGCGGCCGCGGGCTCCGGGGCCGGCTCCGGCGCGGCGTCGGGCGCCGGGGCGGTCTCGGCCGCGGCGGGCTCGGCGGGGACGTCGACCGGGACCTCGCCCTCGACGCCCTCGGCGGTCACGATGATCGAGTCGGGCAGGCCGTGGGGCCCCGCCTTCTTGTCGAGGAGCGCGTCGGTCTTCTCGCCGCCGGTCAGCTTCTTGGCCAGCTCGGTCAGCTGGGTCCGAAGCTTCGCTTCGGCGATCTTGCCGCCCTTGAGGCTCTTGCAGGCGGCGACGACCTCCTCGATGTAGAGCTCGAAGATGTTGCGGCGCTTGTGCTCCAGGTGCGCGCGCTGGCGGCGCTTGAGGAACACGCCCAGGCGGCGGCCGCACTCGCGCAGGGCCAGCGTGATCTCCTTGCGGATCTCGTCGTAGTCGGCGATCGCCTCCTTCGACTCGCTGGTGAACGGCACCCAGACCGAGGCCATGTGCACGAAGATCGCCATCGGGCCGGCCGGGGGCGCCCCGCGCGACTGCGCGACGCCGTAGTTGCGCCAGGTCGTGTCGAGGACGGCCTTGAAGGTCGCGCAGGCCGACTGCTGGTAGACGAGGGGGACGCGGTTGGCGAAGCGGATCACGCGGGCCAGCTCGCTGTCGTCGCCCTCGCGGCTCTCGCCCTCGGCCAGCGGCGTCTTGGGCTGGGCGGCGTCGGCGGCGGCCTGCTCCGGAGTCTTGCCGAAGGCCAGGCCCGCCTCGATGACGAACGGGTTGCCGCGGTAGACGGCCGGCGGGCGGGTGACGGCGGTGTAGAACTCGCCCTTGATCTGCTTGTAGAGGCCGGCCAGGATCGCGCGCTCGCCGATCGGCGACAGGCAGTTGGTGGGCGGCGCCATCAGCTTGGCGGCCTGCAGGGACTTGAAGAGGCGTTCGGCGTCGGCGCCGACCACGTCGCGCGGGCGCTTGTGGGGGTTCAGGCCCGCTTCCTTGCAGATCTCCTCCGCCGCGGGGCCGGAGACGCGGGAGAAGTCGGTGGAGAGGAAGCCGGAGAGCCAGTGGCTCTTGGTGTCCTGCAGCATCTTCAGCATCATGCCCAGCTCGATGCCGTACGGGTGGGGCTTGATCTCCTTGGGCGGCTCGGGCAGCTCCTGGATGGTGCGGGGGTAGACCTTGGTCTCGCCGTCCGGGGCGCGGTAGGTGAACTGGGCGTGGGGGTTGGAGATGGCCGACAGCTCCATGTACTCGTCCACGGACGCCCGGCCCTTCTGGTACTTGCCCTCCAGCTCGATCGTCACCTGGGTGCCGCGGTGGCGCTCCCACTCGATCTGCTTCTTCTCGAGGACCAGCGGCTCGTTCTTCTTCGTGTCGATCTGGACCTCGAAGTAGTGGGCCGGCTGCTTCTCGCCGGTGCGCGAGATGATCTTGACCGGCTTGCCGGTCGTCAGCTGGCCGTACATGCCGGCCGCCGAGATGCCGATGCCCTGCTGGCCGCGGCTCATGCGCAGGCGGTGGAACTTGGAGCCGTACAGGAGCTTGGCGAAGATCTTCGGGATCTGGTCGCGCACGATGCCCGGGCCGTGGTCCACCACCGTCACGCGGAAGCGCGTGGCCTGGGAGGCGGCCGGGGCCGGGTGGCCGTCCGAGGTCACCGCCTCGAGCGTGACCGCGATGTCCGGCAGGATGCCGGCCTCCTCCGAGGCGTCCAGCGCGTTGTCGACGGCCTCCTTGACGGCGGTCAGCAGCGCCTTGCGCGGGTTGTCGAAGCCCAGCAGGTGCCGGTTCTTCGTGAAGAACTCGGAGACGGAGATCTCGCGCTGGAGCTTGCCCATCTCGTCGGCGGACTTGCCGCGAGGGGCCTTCTTCTCGGAGGTTTTCGTGGTCATCGGGCCGGGATTCTAGCAAACGCTCCGCCCGCGAGCCCAGGGGGCGCGCCGCGGCGCGCTACTGGGCGGCCTGCAGCTTCTCGAGTTCGGCCGCGACGCGCTGCGCGTCGAGCGCCGGGTCCACGTCGCGCTCGACCCAGCGGATGGTCAGTTTGGGATCGAGGATGAAGGTCCAGCGCTTGCTGTAGCCGAGGAAGCCCTCGGTGCCGTAGGCGCCGATGATCTCGCCGTGGGGGTCGGGGATCAGGGTGAAGGGGAGATGGTGCTCCTTCTTGAAGCGGCGCTGGGCCTTCAGCGTATCGCGCGAGATCCCGTAGACCGCGGCGCCGGTCTTGCGGATCGCGTCGATGCCGTCGCGGAAGGCGCAGGCCTGCTTCGTGCAGCCGGGGGTGCCGGCCTTCGGATAGAAATACAGCACGGTCCAATGCCCGCGGCGGCTCTCCAGGTCGAAGGTCTTGCCGTTGTCGGCGACGACGGAGAAGACCGGGGCGGGGTCGCCGGGCTTCAGCGGCGCGGGGGCGTCCTTGGCGCGGGCCGTCAAGGGGAGGAGCAGGGCGAGGACGGCGAGGAGGGAGCGGTTCACGCCCTCATTATAGCCGAGAATTCGTATCCTCTGGGCGGGCGCGCCCTCGCGCCCGACCTCCGGTGATCGAGATCTCCGCCGCGACGGACGCCGACCACGACTGGGCCCGGGCGCTCCTGAAGGAGCGCTGGACCTCGGCGCGCATCGTCACCCGCGGGCGCGTGCACCGCGCCGACCGCCTGCCCGCCTTCGTCGCGCGGCTGGACGGCGAGCGCGCCGGGCTGGCGACGTACCGGCTCGAGGGCGCGGAGTGCGAGATCGTCTCGCTGGACTCGACGCGCGAGCGGCGCGGCGTCGCGAGCGCGCTCGTCGGGGCGGTCCGCGCGGAGGCGGCGCGGCGCGGCTGCCGCCGCCTGTGGCTGGTGACGACCAACGAGAACGTCCGCGCCCAGCGCTTCTACGAGGGGCGCGGCTTCGCGCTCGCGAGGGTCCACCGCGGCGCCGTCGAGGCGGACCGGCGCCTCAAGCCGTCCATCCCGAAGCTCGGGGAGGGCGGCGTGCCGATCGTCGACGAGCACGAGTACGAGCTCGCGCTTCCCTAAAAAGCTATGCTAGCCGCGCGATGCCGACCCTCCTGCCCCTGTTCCCGCGCGGCTGGGCGCACTACCTGGGCGGCGGCGCGCTGATCGGCGCCGGCGTCTCGCTGATCTACGTCTCGACCGGCGCGGCGGCGGGGACCAGCTCCTTCTTCAGCGCGTCCTGGTCGTGGGCCTCGGGCCTGCCCTTCTTCCGGCAGGCGCGCTGGCGCGAGGAGCGCGTCTGGCGCCTGCTCTACGCCGCGGGCCTGATCGCCGGGGCCCTCCTGTGGCGCCTGGAGACCGGGACGAGCCTGGCGACGTCCGTCGCGCCGTGGCGCCTGCTCGTCGGCGGCCTCCTGGCCGGCTTCGGCACGCGGCTGTCGGGCGGCTGCACCGCCGGGCACGGCATCTGCGGGATCGCCTCGCTCAAGCGCGAGTCCTTCGTCGCGGTGCCCGTGTTCCTGCTGACCGCCGTCCTCGTCGCGCACCTGCTCCCGTGAAGAGCGAGACCGGCGCTCCGCCCGTCCTGGTCCGCGGCGCGGCCGCGCTCGCGGGGGGGATCCTCTTCGGCCTGGGCCTGTGCGTGTCGCGCATGGTGCGCCCCGAGATCGTGCTGGATTTCCTGCACCTGCGCGACCTGGGCCTCCTGCTGGTGCTCGGCGGCGCGACCGGCGTCAGCCTCGTCGTCTTCCAGCTCGCCCCGCGCGCGCTGAAGGCGCCGCTCCTGGGCGGGCGCTTCGAGCCGCACCCGGGCCGCCTCGGCGCCGAGACCGTCGTCGGCGCCGCGATCTTCGGCGCGGGCTGGGGCCTGTGCGGCGTCTGCCCGGGCCCGGCGCTGGCGGGGCTGGGCGCGGGCCTCTGGCCGCTCGGCTGGGCCGTCCTGGGCCTGGCCGCCGGGGCCTGGCTGCACGGCCTCTACGCGTCGCGCCGCTAGACCGCGGCGATCTCGAAGTCCGGCGGCTGGGCCAGGTGCTTCTTGACCGTGCACAGGTTCGCCGTCGCGATCAGGCTGTCGCGGTACTTCTCGGGGAAGCCCTTCGGCAGCTTGATCGTCAGCGTGATCTTCGATACGCGGTGCGCGGCCTCGTCCCAGTGCGCGTCCTGGACGATCTCCAGGCCCTCCGTCGGCAGGCCGCGCTTGCGGCAGAAGCTGAGGACGAAGATGCCCGCGCAGGTCCCGAGCGAGGCCAGGAACAGGTCGAAGGGCGCGGGCGCGGTCCCGTCGCCGCCGGCCTCCTTGGGCTGGTCGGTCGCGACCGTGTAGCCGTCGAACTCGGCGGAGACCTTCTTGTTGCCGGGGAACCGGATCGTCATCGCCATCGCAGCCTCCGTGCGGCGGGGGATGTCAGACCGTCAGGCGCAGGCCTTCGCGCCCGACGAGGACCTTCGTCTTCCAGCCCTTCTCGGCGACGCGCGCGTCGGCGTCCTTGGCCATCTGGTCGAGGACCGCGTCGGCGTAGGAGTCGTCCTGGTGGACGAGGACCAGCTGCTTGACGCGGTTGCGGCCCGCGAAGTCCACGGCGGCCAGGAAGCTCGAGTGGCCGGTGTTGCGGTGCCGCGCGTAGTCCTCCTCGGTGTAGCGGGCGTCGTGGAACATCAGGTCCGCGCCGCGGCACAGGCCGCCGAGCTTCTCGTCGTAGTCCTGCAGGGCCGTGCCGTACTCGCCGTAGATCTCGCTGTCCGGGCAGTAGACGATCTTGCGGTCGTCGGTCTCCAGGACGAAGCCGAGCGTCGTGCCCGGGTGGTTCGCGTAGAACGCGCTCAGGCGCACGCCGGGCAGGATCTCGTAGGTCTGCTCGATCAGCTCGTAGAGCTCGATCGTGCACGGCGGGGCCTGCCCGCCGAAGCCGGGCTCGAACGCCTCGGCGAGCGCCGCCTCGAGCCTCTTCTCCGGCGAGTTCGCGGCGCCGACGTTCAGCGTGTACGACGCGTCGCGCGCGCACGGGAAGCCCGCCAGGCCCTCGACGTGGCCCGGGTGGAAGTGGGTCAGGAACAGGTACAGGCTCTTGAACCGGCCGGACTTCATCAGATCGTTGCCCAGCAGCGAGAGCCCCGTGCCCGCGTCGAAGACGATCATCTGCCCCGGGAGCTCGACCGACACGCAGCAGGTGTGCTTGCCGTAGCGCGTCGCGACCGGCGTGACGGCCGACGAGCTCGAGCGGCAGCCCCAGATCGCCGCCTTGATCTCCGCGCGCGGCGGCGGCATCGGGGCGGCCGCTGGGCGCTCGATCTTCCGCGGCTCGACGCCCTCGCTCTTCAGGATCTCCCCGATCTTGGTCCCGAAGGTGTCCACGTCGTAGGGCTTCTCGATGAAGAGCTCGGCGCCGTACTGCATCGCGCGCGCCTTCTCGGCCTCGAACGACTTGCCGGAGACGACGACCGCGCGGATCTTCTCGGTCTCGGGGTCGGACTTCAGGCGGTGGAGGAGCGTCAGCCCGTCGATGCCCGGCATCAGGATGTCGAGCACGACCAGGGTCGGCTTCTCGCGCTTGATGACGTCCTGCGCCTTCAGGCTGTCCGAGACCAGCTCGGCCGTGAAGCCGGCGTCCTTCAGGAGCTCCAAAGACAGCGATCCCACGATCGGGTCGTCGTCCACCACGATGACTTGGCTCGCCATGGGGGTGTATTCTATATAATATCGCATCATGCGCATCCTCGCCGGCGACAGCCGCGGCCGCCGCTTCAAGAGCGTCCCGAAGGACCTCCCGGTCAAGCCGATCTCCTCGCGGATCAAGAAGTCGGTCTTCGACATCCTGCGCCCGCGCCTGGCCGGCGCGAAGGTCCTCGACCTCTACGCCGGCACCGGCTCGGTCGGCCTCGAGGCCCTGTCGCGCGGCGCCGAGACCTGCTTCTTCGTGGACCGGGACAGGCGCTGCCTGGCCGTCATCGAGCAGAACCTGAAGGCGCTGGGCTTCGAGTCCCGCGGACGGACCTCGTTCGGGGACGTCCTGCAGGACCTGTCCTGGATCCCGTTCCGCGCCGGCGTCGCCGCGTTCGACCTGGTCTACCTCGGTCCGCCCTACCGCGACGAGCGCGACGTCCCGCTCGCCTTCTCGACGCCGTCTCTGGCGCGCGTCGTCGAGGCCGGCCTGCTCGCGCCGGGCGGCTGGGCGCTCCTCCAGCACCACGTGAAGGAGCAGGTCGCCGTTCCCGCGGGCCTGGAGCGCTTCCGCCGCGAGAAGTACGGGGACACCTTCGTCGACTTCCACCGCCGCCCCGCGCCGGCGCCGGCCGCGCCGACGGACGCGGCCGCCTGAGGCCGCCGTGGAGATCTCCTACACGCGCTACCGGATCTACCGGGAGTGCCCGTGGAAGTACAAGCTGATCTTCGAGGGCGGCCGCCGCATCCCGCTGAACCCGAAGTCCTCGTACGGCCTGTCCCTGCACCGCGCGCTCGAGTCCTGGCTGTCGGGCGGCGAGCGCTCGCTCGAGTCGCTGTTCGACGCCCTGCGCGCGCGCTGGCTGCCGGGCGGCTATCCGGACGAGGACACCGAGGCGCGCTGGTACTCGAAGGCCGAGCGCACGCTCGCCCGCTTCCACCGCGACGAGGAGTCGCGCCGCGCCCGCACGATCGGCGTCGAGAAGGAGTTCGTCTGGGACCTGGGGCCGCACCAGGTCCGGGGCATGATCGACCGCATCGACCAGGGCCCCGACGGCGCCTACGAGCTGATCGACTACAAGACCGGGCCCGGCGTCCCGACCCCGGAGCAGGTCGCCGCCGACGGCCAGCTGCGCTTCTACGCGCTCGGCGCGCGCCGCGGCCTCGGGATCAAGCCCGCGGCGCTGACCGTGGACGCGGTGACGGCCGGCGCGCGCGTCGGCGCCCCGTACGACCCGTCCGGCGAGGCGGCGCTGGCCGCCGACGTCGCGGCCGCCGCGGAGGGCATCGAGGCCCGGCGCTTCGAGCCCGACACGTCCTATTGCGCGCGCTGCGACTTCAAGGCCGACTGCGCGCATTCGACCGCCCGCGCCCCGCGGAGCGAATGATATAGAATACGCCCTCGACAGGAGGCCGCCCCGATGAAGCTCTCCGTCCGCAGCTGGCTCGTCGTCGCCTCGTTCGCCGTCAGCGTCGCCGTCGGCCTGGTCCTGGCGCGCGGCGGCGCGAAGGCCGGCCCCGCCCGCCGGGGGCGTCCGCTGATCGGCGTGTCTCTCGACACGCTGAAGGAGGAGCGCTGGCAGCACGACCGCGACGAGTTCGTCGCGCGCGCCAAGGAGCGCGGCGCCGACGTCCTGATCCAGGCCGCCAACAGCGACGACACGCGCCAGATGCAGGACGTCGAGGCGCTGATCAGCCGCCGCGTCGGCGCGCTGATCATCGCGCCCCACAACGGCGCGGCGATGGCGCGCGCGGTGCGCCTCGCGCACGACGCGGGGATCCCCGTGATCTCCTACGACCGGCTGATCACCGGCGCGCCGGTCGACCTCTACGTCGCCTTCGACGCGGTCCGCGTCGGCGAACTGCAGGCGACGGACCTGATGAAGGCGCTCAAAGGGGTCCGCCGCCCGATCCGCCTGGTCCGCATCCAGGGCGCGAAGACCGATCATAATTCCTTCCTGGTGAAGCAGGGCCAGGACGAAGTCCTCAAGCCGTTGATCGCCAAGGGCGAGGTGAAGGTCTTGCTCGAGGACTGGGCCGAGGACTGGAAGCCCGAGAACGCGAAGAAGATCATGAACGCGGCGCTGACGCGCTTCGGCCACGGCATCGACGCGGTGCTGGCCGCCAACGACGGCACGGCCGGCGGGGCGATCCAGGCGCTCAGCGAGGAGGGCCTGGCCGGCAAGGTCGCCGTCGCGGGCCAGGACGCCGAGCTCGTCGCCTGCCAGCGGATCGCGGCGGGCACGCAGACGCTGACGATCTACAAGCCGGTCGC
>JAGWRY010000173.1 GCA_028869495.1 Elusimicrobiota bacterium
CGGCCGCGTCGCCCTGCTGGGACTCGACGCCGGCGAGCACGCGGTAGAGGTCCTCGTAGCCGGGGCTGGCGCGGATCGCCTTCTCGAGCAGGGCCCGCGCGCGCGGCAGGTCTCCGGCCGCGCGCGCGACCTGCGCCGCCGAGAGCAGGACGTCGGTGTCGTCGGGCTGGGAGGCGAGCAGGCCGGCGGAGCGCGCCCGCGCCTCGGCGAGGGCGCCGCGCTTGAGCAGGAGCCGGATCAGGCCGACGCCGGCGTCCGCGTCGTTCGGCGCGCGCGCGAGGGCTTCCCGGAGCAGGGACTCGGCCTCTCGGTCCCGGTCGGCGCGCTCGAGGGCCAGGCCGAGCGTGACCATCTGGTCGGTCTTGGAGGGGTCCAGGGCCAGGCAGCGCCGGTCCGCGTCGATCTGGCGCTCCGGCAGGCCCGCGCGCGCGTAGTCGCGGCCGAGGGTCGCGCAGGCCTCGGTCGGGAACGGGGCGGTGCGCAGGTAGAGCTCCCAGGAGCGCGCGGCGTCGCGGAAGCGGCCCGCGTTCTCGAGTTCCTGCGCCTCGAGCTCCAGGTAGCGCGGCTCGTTCGGGAAGGAGGCCAGCAGGCGCTCGACGGCGCTCAGGCTGGCCGCGGTCCGACCGGCCGCGCGCGCGGCGACGGCTTCGTCCCAGAGGCGGCTGGCCCGCGCGCCGTCCAGCGCCGGCGCGCGCCCGAGGTCGACGGCGCCCGAGGTCCACCAGAGCGCGGCCGCCAGCGCGAGGCTCCCGGCCGCCGCGCCGGCGCGCGCCGCGCCGCCCATCAGAAGGTCAGGCGCGCGCGCAGGCCCGTCGAGTAGTCCTGGTCGCGCACCGTGCTGGTCCCGACGCGCGCGGTCCCGGCCACCGACAGCGTCCCGCGACGGTAGGCCTCGAGCTCGAACAGGGCGGCGCTGCCCTCGTAGGCGCCGCGCGAGCCGTCCACGCGGAACGAGTGCTCGTAGCCGAGCGTCGTCCAGGCCCCGCGCCAGCCCTGGCGCCAGTAGACGCCGAGGGTGTGCGCGTGGTTGTCGGTCGACGAATAGTTCGCGGCGGGGACGCGGAAGGCCGCCG
Source organism: Elusimicrobiota bacterium (assembly GCA_028869495.1). GTDB lineage: Bacteria > Elusimicrobiota > Elusimicrobia > UBA1565 > UBA9628 > GWA2-66-18. The sequence continues at coordinate 1,074 of JAGWRY010000173.1, forward strand.
AGTCGAAGCGGTAGCTCGCGTAGAGCGGGCGGGCGCCGCAGGCGTCCTTCAGCCAGGGCAGCCAGGCGGTCGCCTCCGCGGAGACGTCGCTCTCGTGGTTGCCGTCGCGGTAGGACGCGTACGAGTAGGAGGCCGACAGGCGGTACGAGTTCTCGATCAGGCGGCGCCAGCGCAGGCCGCCCTGGTCGGTCACGACGTAGCCGAGCTTCCCGGACGGCGCGGCGCCGAAGTACTCCTGCTCGCCGTGCGAGTAGTTCGGCTGGAGGAGCTCGTCGCCGAACTCCCAGGTGCCGAGGAGCGACGCGTCCTTGTACGTCGTCCCCTCCGAGAAGTCGGAGACGCCGGCCTTCGCGATCCAGTCGAGGCCGAGGGCCGAGCCCTCGGCGCGCAGGCGCGCGTCGTCCTCGCGCAGGATCGCGAAATAGTTGCTGCCGCCCGCGCCGCGCAGATACTTCGGCGCGCGGTCCGCGGCGGCGGACAGGTCCCAGCCGCGCGTGCGCCAGCGCCCGGACAGGTCGACGCGGCTGAAGAGGATGCGGCCGAGGCCGGAGCCCTTGACGTCCGACAGCAGGGACTGGCCGTAGACCGCGCGCCAGCCGAGGTCCCGGCGCGGGCGCCCCTCGAGGCCGAACGAGTAGTCCTGCTCGAGGATGTCGAAATAGGTGAAGCCGCCGGTCTCGTTGGCCTGGATCTGCTCGTCGAGGGAGGCGCCGCCGACCGCGTCGAGGCCCGCGCGCAGGGGGACGCGCGCCCCGACGGAGCCCGAGCGTCCCGCGTAGACGATGCGCTGGGGGCGCGGGGTGTTGAGCTCCTCGGGCCCGATCGACTTGTAGATCCGCGCGGCCGGGAAGACGCCGCGCAGGAGCGCGCGCGACTCGTCGTCGAGGCGGCTCTGGGTCCGCTCGTCGCACGGGTCGAGGCGGACGATGCGGCGGTCGACGTCCAGCCGCTCGCGGTCGCGGCCGAGGCTCCCGAGAGCGCGCGACTCCAGGCCGAGCACGTACGCGCTGTCCGGAGACTGCACGGCCCAGCGCCGCGCGTAGCCGAGGGCCTCCTCGTCCTGCCCGAGCGACAGGCAGGACAGGGTCAGGCCCTCGAAGGCGCCGCCGCTCTTCGGGTCCTGCGCGAGCAGGTTCAGGAACGCCGCCTTCGCCGCGGCCGGGTCGCCGCGGCGGCGCGCGGCGTCGC
>JAGWRY010000174.1 GCA_028869495.1 Elusimicrobiota bacterium
AAACCGACAGGACCCGGGTCCCGGGCCCGCTCCCGGCGACCGGCGAAAACAGGGCGGCGAGGAAATCGGCCGCCCGCTCCGAGAGATCGCCGTCCGATCCCGTCCCCGGCGGGACGTGGAGCGAGGACGGCGGGTCGGCCGATCCCGCCGTCCGCCGCCGAGCGACCCCGAGCGAGGGTCAAACCCGAGCGATCCCGACGGGGATGGGATCGGACGGCGGCCCCTTGAGCGGAGAGCGAAAGGTCCGCGAACAGGGAGCCCGGGGACCCGGGTCCTGTCGGTTTGCTAAGCTTTGGGCGGCGCTGGCGCGCGCGCGCCAAAAACGCTACGATGAGCGTCCGCCTCTTCTGCGTCGACGGCACGAACCTGGTCCGCACCGCCTACGGCTACGGCGGGCCGGAGCACCGGGCTCAGGAGGAGGCGGACACGGAGAGGCTGGTCGCGGTCTTCTCGCGCCTGTGCGAGGACTCCGCGGGCGCCGTCGAGGTCGAGCTGTTCTTCGACGGGGCGTTCCGGGTCTTCCCCGGAGCGCGGCCGGAGAACCTGCGCCTGACCTTCGCGCGGGACTCGGCGGCCGACGAGCTGATCCTGGACCGCGTCCGCGCGCGGGCCTGGCGCGGGGGCGGGACGGCGGCGGTCGTCACCGCCGACGCCGAGCTCGGCCGGGCCGCGCAGGCGGAGGGCGGGAAGTGGCTGCGGGTCGCGCACGGGACGCCGCCGGAGGGCGTCGCGAGGATCATCGGGGGGCGTTTGAGGAGATGAGCGTCAAGAACACGGTCGTCGTCGTCGGCGGCGGCATCATGGGCGTCCAGGCGGCGTGGCATCTGGCCAAGCTCGGCCAGTCGGTGACCCTGCTCGACCAATATCTCGTCCCCAACCAGTGGGCCGCCTCCGGCGACCATCTGCGCGTCTTCCGCCTGACCTACGGCAAGGACGCGTTCTACACCGAGATGGCGCTGAAGGCCCTGCCGCTGTGGCTGGACCTGAACGCCCAGTCCGAGGAGACCCTGCTCCAGCAGAACGGCGTCCTCGAGCTCGCGACGAAGGAGAACGGCTACGAGGCGCAGAGCCTGGCCGTGCTGAAGGACCGCAAGATCAAGTACGACCGCCTGGAGCCGTCCCTCGTGCGGCGGATCTACCCGATGTACAACCCGAAGGCGTTCAAGTGGGCGCTGTTCCACCCGGACGGCGGGATGATCTGGGCCAACCGCTCGGTCGCCGCGACCGCGTCGCTCGCCCAGCGCAAGGGCGTGCGCATCCGCTCGAACGTGAAGGTCACGCAGGTCCTGCGCGACCGCCAGGGCGTGCGCGGCGTCAAGGACGCCGCCGGCCGGGTCTGGGAGGCCGAAAAGTACCTGTTCGCGGCCGGCTATTGGTCCGGCGAGCTGCTGAAGTCCTACGGCCTGCCGATCAAGGTCACGCGGCAGTCTCAGCTGTTCCTGCGCCCGATGATCAGCCGCGGGCGCTACCGCCCCGAGCACTTCCCGGTCTTCGCGGCCCTGCCGGTCGGCTTCTACGGCTTCCCGGTCCACATCCACGGCTTCATCAAGATCGGCGACCACCGCAAGGGCCCGGCCGTCAAGCGCCCCGACCACGAGCGCCTGCGCGAGTGCACCCCGCAGTTCGAGAAGACCTGCCGGAAGTTCCTGAAGAAGTTCATTCCGGAGCTCGCGGGCTTCACCGAGTACGAGGGGCACGTCTGCTGGTACGACAACACCCCGGACGACGACTTCATCTTGGACCGCCTGCCCGACGCCCCGAACGCGTACGTCGCGGCCGGCTTCTCGGGCCACGGCTTCAAGTTCGCGCCGCTGATCGGCAAGTCGATGGCCGAGCTGATGGTCGGCGGCAAGTCGGAGCTGAACCTGCACCGCTTCCGGCTCGGCCGATTCCGCCTGCGCCGGCGCTGAACCTCCCGCGGGGTCCGGACGTATGACACGGGCCAGGCCATGAGACCCCTCGCCTTCCTCGTCGCCGCCGCGCTCCTGTCGGCCTGCGCGGGCCCGCGCGTCCGGATCGACCGCGGCTTCGACTTCTCGAGGGTGAGCCGCGTCGCGGTGCTCGGCTTCCCGGACTACCCGGGCCGCGGCGGCTCGGGACGGCTCCTGCGCGACGCCCTCGCGCAGTCGCTGGCCTCCGCCGGCTACGACGTCGCCGATCCCGGGCGGACCGAGGCGACCCTGCGCCGGCTGGGGCTGGGGCCGCTGATCGGCCCGAATCAGGCGCGCGGCGTCGGGCGGGCGCTCGGCGTCGACGCGGTGGTCCTCGGCCGGATCACCGATTTCGCGGCCGCGCAGAGCCGCGTCGTGAACGTCGCCGTCGAGACCGACCGCACGGAGCCGGTCTACGGGCGCCGCGTGCGGCGCGTGCGCGGGCCGGACGGGCGCTGGCGCGACGCCGACGACGAGGTCGTCCGCGGCTGGCGCACGACGCGCGTCGTGCAGCGCGGACCGCGGATCTACTCGGACCCGGGCCGGCTCGCCGTCTTCGTGCGGATGCTCGACGTCCGGAGCGGGGCGGCGCTGTGGTCGGCCTCGGACTCGATCGAGGGCGGCGCGCTCGGCGAAGAGGCGCAGGACCTGGCCGACGACGTGCTGAAGGCCGTCTCGTCCACCTGGCCGGCCGGCGGGCGCTGACGCCCGCCCCTATTTGCGCAAGGCGGCGAAGACGCGGCCGCGGGCGGGCTCCCGCGCCTCCTCGACGCTGACGAAGACGTCGGGGTCGGCGTCGCGCGCGACCTCGATCAGGCGGTCCAGGTCGCGGCGGCGGACGACGCTCAGCAGGATCGTGACCGCGCCGTCGCGCCCGCGCCCGACCAGCTCCGTCGCGCGGAAGCCCTTCGCGCGCAGGTCCTCGGCGATGCGCGCGCCCTCGCGCCGCGAGAAGACGTGCGCGCTGACGACCCCGACGGCCAGCTTCTCCTCGAGCCACATCCCGACGACGTTGCCGGCCGCGAAGCCGCCGACGTAGCCGGCGACGTGCCAGGCGCTGTGCAGGTGCGCGAGCGCGCTGCCGATCGCGAGGATCCAGATCAGCGTCTCGAAGACCGCGATCACCGGCACCAGCAGGCGCTGGCCGCGCACGATCAGGATCGTGCGCACGGTCGTCAGCGACACGTCGCCGATGCGCAGACAGAAGATGACGAGCGGGCCCCACGGGCCGGCGAACAGCGCGTCCAAGGGCGTCAGGCCGCGACGGCGGTCTTCCCGGAGCCGGCGGCGAGGCGGCCGAGCACGTAGCGCAGGACCCCGCCGTAGCGGTAGTACTCGAGCTCGATCGGCGTGTCCACGCGGCAGACGACGGAGAACTCCTTCGTCCGGCCGTCGTCGGACTTCGCGCGCGCCGTCAGCGTCCCGCGCGGCTTGGCCGCGGCGAGCCCCGCGACCTCGAAGGTCTCGAAGCCGGTCAGGCCCAGGGATTCGACGCTCTCGCCGTCCTTGAACTGGAGCGGCAGGATGCCCATGCCGACCAGGTTCGAGCGGTGGATGCGCTCGAAGCTGCGCGCGATCACCGCGCGCACGCCCTGCAGGGCCGGGCCCTTCGCGGCCCAGTCGCGGCTGGAGCCGGTGCCGTATTCCTTGCCGGCCAGCACGATCAGCGGGGTCTTCTCGGCCGCGTACTTCATCGCGGCGTCGAAGATCGGCAGCTGCTCCTTCGACGGGACGTGCACGGTATAGCCGCCCGTCACGTCCTTGAGCATCAGGTTCTTGATGCGGATGTTGGCGAAGGTGCCGCGCATCATGACCTCGTGGTTGCCGCGGCGCGAGCCGTAGCTGTTGAAGTCCTCGGGCTTGACGCCGCGCTCCATCAGGTACTTCGCCGCCGGCGAGTCCTTCGCGATGCTGCCGGCCGGGGAGATGTGGTCGGTCGTCACCGAGTCGCCGAAGACCGCCAGCGCGCGCGCGCCTTTCAGGTCGGTCAGGGCCCGAGGCTGGAGCCGAAGGTCCTCGAAGTACGGCGGCAGGCGCACGTACGTGGACTCCGGGTCCCACGCGTAGAGCTCGGTCGCCGCGACGTCGAGCGACTTCCAGGCCGCGTCGCCGGCGAAGACGTCCTGGTACTCCTTCAGGAAGCCCTCGCGGGTGACCGCGGCCTCGACGGCCCGGGCGACCTCGTCGTTGCTCGGCCAGACGTCCTTCAGGTACACCGGCTTGCCGTCCTTGCCGGTCCCGAGCGGCTCCTTCGTCAGGTCGAGGTCGACGGTGCCGGCCAGCGCGTAGGCGACGACGAGGGGCGGGGAGGCCAGGTAGTTGGCCTTGACCAGCGGGTTGACCCGGCCCTCGAAGTTGCGGTTCCCCGAAAGCACGGAGGCCACGATGAGATTTTTCTCGGAAACGGCTTTCGCGACGTCCGCGGGCAGCGGACCGGAATTCCCGATGCAAGTCGTGCAGCCGTAGCCGACGAGGTGGAACTTCATCTTCTCGAGGGGTTCGACGAGGCCGGCCTTCTTCAGGTAGTCCATCACGACCTTCGAGCCCGGCGCGAGGCTGGTCTTGACCCAGGGCTTGACCGACAGGCCCTTCGCGGCGGCCTTCTTCGCGACGAGGCCGGCGGCGACCAGCACCGACGGGTTCGAGGTGTTCGTGCAGGAGGTGATCGCGGCGATCGTCACGACGCCGTGGCCGATCTTGTAGTCGGACACCGGGACTTCGGTCCCCGCGGGAGCGGGAAGGTTCCCTTTCTTGTCCTTCTCCTTCAGGAAGCCCGGCAGGGCGTCGTTCCATTGCTTCTTGACGGAGCCCAGCTCGATGCGGTCCTGGGGCCGCTTCGGGCCCGCGAGGCACGGCTTCACGGTGGAAAGGTCCAGCGTCAGCGTCTCGGCGAACTTCGGCTCGACCGCGTCGTCGCGGAAGAGGCCCTGCGCCTTGGCGTAGGCCTCGACCAGGGCGATCTCCTCCTCCGGGCGGCCGGTCAGGCGCAGGTAGTCGAGCGTGCGCGCGTCGACCGGGAAGAAGCCGACGGTCGCGCCGTACTCGGGCGCCATGTTGGCGAGCGTCGCGCGGTCGGCCAGCGCCAGGCCCGCGACGCCGGGGCCGTAGTACTCGACGAACTTCCCGACGACGCCCTTCTTGCGCAGCATCTCGGTCGCGGTCAGCACCGCGTCGGTCGCGGTCGCGCCCTCGGGAAGCCGGCCGGTCAGGCGGAAGCCGACGACCTCGGGGATCAGCATCGGCACGGCCTGGCCCAGCATCGCGGCCTCGGCCTCGATGCCGCCGACGCCCCAGCCGACGACGCCGAGGCCGTTGATCATCGTCGTGTGCGAGTCGGTCCCGATCACGGTGTCCGGGTAGGCGAGCCCGTCCTTCGTCCAGACGACCTTGGCCAGGTACTCGAGGTTCACCTGGTGGACGATGCCGGTCTCCGGCGGGACCGCGCGGAAGTTCGCGAACGCCTTCTGGCCCCACTTCAGGAACGCGTAGCGCTCGCGGTTGCGCGCGAACTCGATCTCGGAGTTCTTCGCGAACGCGTCGGACGAGCCGAAGAAGTCCACCTGCACCGAGTGGTCGACGACGAGGTCCACCGGCTGGAACGGGTTGATCTTCTTCGGATCGCCGCCGAGCTTCTTGACCGCGTCGCGCATCGCGGCGAGGTCGACGACGGCGGGCACGCCGGTGAAGTCCTGCATCACGACGCGCGCGGGCATGAAGAAGACCTCGCGCTCGGCGGGCTTGACGCCGATCGTCTTGGCGACGGCCTGGATGTCGTCCTTCTTGACGACGGCGCCGTCCTCGTGGCGCAGGAGGTTCTCGAGGAAAACCTTCAGGGACAGCGGCATCCGGGAGAGGTCGAGGCCGTTCGCGGCCAGCGCGGCGAGGCTGAAGTACTCGTATTTCTTGGAGCCGACGGTCAGGGTCCGACGCGTCTTGAAGCTGTCGAGAGAAGAGCTCTTCATCGGTGGGGACTCCTTTATAAAGCGGTCAGGCTATCTTATCATTTAGGCGAAACATGGGCCTCGAGCTGACGATCCTGGGATCCGGCTGCTTCGCGCCCGGCCGCGGGCGCCCGGTGCGCAACCCGGCCGGCCACGCGGTCCGCGCGGGCGAGAGCCTCGTGCTGTTCGACCTCGGCTTCGGCAACGTCCGCCAGTTGGCGCGCGCGCGCCTGCCCCCGGAGGACGTCTCGGACGTGTTCCTGACGCACGTCCACCCGGACCACTGCGGCGACCTGCCCGCCCTGCTGTTCCTGTTCCGCTGCGACCGGAAGCCCCGCTCCGGGCGCCTGCGCGTCTGGGGGCCTTCGGGCGCGCGCGAGCTCGTCGCGGGGCTGTGCCGCGCCTGGCGCCCGTGGCTGGACCCGCGCGGCTACGCGCTCGAGGTCCGCGAGCTCGGAGACGGCGGCCAGGCCGCCGGCGCGGACTGGGTCGTCGAGGCCAAGAAGGTCCCGCACACGGCGCCGGCGCTCGCCTACCGCCTGACGCGCGGCGCGTCGAGCCTCGTCTACACCGGCGACACCGAGTACGACGAGTCGATCGCGGCCTTCGCGTCGTCCTGCGGCCTCCTGCTCGTCGAGTGCACGTCGGACGAGGACGACGCGGTCCCCGGGCACCTGTCGCCGCGGCAGGCGCTCGAGCTCGTCCGGCGCTCGGGCTGCCGCGAGGCCCTGCTGACGCACCTGTCCGACGCGTCGGCCGCGGCGGCCGCGCGCCTGCTGCCGGGCGAGCCGCGCGCCGCGCTCGCGCGCGACCGGATGCGCCGGAAGATCTGACTCCCCGCCGAGCTCCCGAACTTTCCGCGTCCGTTCCCGTCGGCCGCCGTTCGTCGCGTCCTTCGGCGGGACCGCGGCGGATCGACCGCCGCTTGTCGTCTCGCGGCGGCGGAATCACGGCTTTTCGCCGTCCGCTCGACACATCCCGCCGAAGGACGCGACGAACGGCGATCATGCGGGCGTCGGCCGGCCGCTCCCGGAGATTGGATCGGACGGCGGCCGCTTGAGCGGAGGGCGGGAAGTCTGGGAGGTTGGCGGACGCCCCCCTTGACGGAACGGAGCGCGGGCTTTACACTGAAACCATGGCGAAGACGAAGGCGGCGGCGAAACCGAAGGCCGCCAAGACGAAGAAGGCGAGTAAGATTTCCGAGGACCCGGCGGACGCGCGCGAGCGCCACACCGCCGAGCGCGTGATGCAGGCGGTGCTGGCCGAGTCGGTCGCGGAGGCCTCGGTCGAGCGTCTCGACGTGTGGGTGCCGATCGAGTGCCCGCACTGCGGCGAGAGCTCCGAACTCCACGTGATCGCCGCGATGGACGGCCAGTCGATCGACCAGGACTGCGGGGTCTGCTGCCGCACCTACGTCGCCCACGTCGAGATCGAAGAGGGCGAGGCGAACGTCGGCGTCGAGGCGGCCTGAGGCTCCCGTGACGGACGCGGCCTGCCGCCTGCCCGGCGCGGGCGCGCCGGACGACGACGTCGCGCGGGTGCTGGCCCTCAAGACCTTCGCGGTCGTCGGCCTGTCGCCCAAGTCCGAGCGCCCGTCGCACTACGTGTCGGCCTACCTGAAGGAGCGCGGCTACCGGATCGTCCCGGTCAACCCCGGCCACCGGGAGCTCCTCGGCGAGACCTGCTACCCCGACGTCGCGTCGATCCCGTTCCCGGTCGACGCCGTCGTCGTCTTCCGCCGCCCGGAGGAGGCGCTGACCCCGATCCTGGAGGCCGTCGCCGCGAAGGCGAAGGCGGTCTGGCTCCAGGACGGGATCACGCACCCCGAGGGCGAGGCGCTCGCCCGGAAGGCCGGCCTGATCGTCGTCTCCGACGACTGCCTGATGCGCCGCCACGCCCGCGCCGCGCGCTGACGCGGGCCGGAGCGTTGCGCTCCTACGAAGGGCACGGGAGGCCTCCGTGATCTTCGTCGTCCAAGAGCACCACGCCAAGCGCCTGCATTGGGACTTCCGCCTGGAGGTCGGCGGGGTTCTGAAGTCCTGGGCCGTCCCGCGCGGGCCCTCGCTCGACCCGGCCGAGCGCCGCCTGGCGGTCCCGGTCCCCGACCACGCGCTGGCGCACGCCCGCTACGAGGGCGTGATCCCGCCCGGCTACGGCGCGGGGCCGGTGCTGATCTGGGATCGGGGGACCTATTCGGTCGAGGGCGGAGGGAGCGCCGAGGAGGGCCTGCGGCGCGGGAGGCTCGTCGTCAGGCTGCGCGGCGGGATTCTGACGGGACTCTTCGCCCTCGTGCGCCCCGCGGGCGGGCGGCTCGCCGGGCGCTGGCTCCTGGTCAAGGAGCGCGACGAGTCCGCGCGGCCGGGCTGGCGCACGCCGGTCCTGCTGACGCCCGCGCGCCTGCGGCGCCTGCGCCCGCG